>JBLMXA010001005.1:0-3876 GCA_050257515.1 Acidobacteriota bacterium
ACCAGAACGCGTTCCAGGGCCTGCTCGGGCTCGGCGGCGACGGCCTGCTGACCACGGGCACGACGTCGTACCTCGACGCCGTCGTCGGGGCCGGCATGACGGACATCGAGTCGTTCGAGATGTGCGACGCCGCCGGCGGAACGATGTGGCTCGGCGGCTTCGATCCCGCCGCCACGGCCTCGCCGCCGCAGTACACCGCGATGAACGCGCAGCTGCCCTACTACGCGGTGCAGATGCAGAACATGCAGCTCGGGTCGACGAGCCTGGGCTTCACGTCGTCGGTCGCGATCGTCGACACCGGCACGTCGCTGTTCTACACGACCCAGGCGGTCGTCAACGCGGTCGTCGCCGAGGCGAACAAGGCGACCTCGGTGTTCACCGGGCAGTTCCAGATGACCCAGGGCATCTACTGCGCGACGGCCAAGGCCGGCGTGACCGCGCAGCAGATCGACGCCGCGCTGCCGCCGCTGACCCTCACGTTCCCCGGCGACACCGGCACGTTCACGGTCAGCGCGCCGGCGACGCGGTCGTACCTGCTCGACGCCGGCGGGATGTGGTGCATCGGCATCAGCACGAACGCGCAGATTCCGTCCGGCTTCGTGCTCATGGGCGACATCGGCATGCGCGGCTTCGTCACGGTCTTCGATCGCGTCCAGCACCGCGTCGGCTTCGCGCCCGAGCAGGGCTGCGCCACCCACTCGCCCGTCCACGCGGCAGCGCCGCTCGGGCAGCCGCTGCACGAGCGCGGGCACATCCCGGCGCTCTGATCGAGTACGAGCCGGCGACGATCGCCGCGGCGTCGGTCAGCGCGACCGAGATGCCGAGCTCGTGCCACACGAACGCGCTGGTCGCGCCTCGCGCGACGATCGGCACCCACACGAGCAACGTGAACAGCCCGATCTGCACGGCCGACAGCGTGGCCGCGAGTCGCGCGCGGATCCCGACGAGGATCGCCGCGCCCGCGAGCAGGAACGCGCCGCCGGTCGCATACGCGACCGGCCGGTGCGCCGGCAGCCAGCTCGGGACGAGCTGCGCGGTCTGGGCGGGATAGATGAGGTGGGCGAGCCCGAACGGGATCATCACCACGCCGTAGACCCGCTGCGCGATCCGCACGCGCCAGCCGGTGAGCACCCACGCGGCGGCGACGAGCGCGAGCGTCTCGGCGCAGCTGTCGTACGAGCCGAATGCGCGCGGCGTGCTCGCGATATCGCGCCCGCGACACACGATCATCCACAGCGCGAGGTACGCGAACCACGCACGCGCGGCCCACGGCGCGGCGCGCGGAACCAAGAGCCCGACGCCGCACGCGACCGACACGACCGCGCACACGTAGACGAGCGCGCCGTGCGCCTGCCAGATCGGCCCGAACGCAGGCCTCACGAGGCCCGCGATCCCGTACACGATCGCGATCGTCGCGAACATCACCCGGCCAGCGGTGCGTGCCTCGGGAGCCACCGCGGCAGCGTACAGCAGGAGCGTCGGTCATTCGGCGCGCCTGCCTGGCCGGCGGGGTGTCCCCGGGACTAGTGGCTGGCGCCTGCGCGTTCGATCGGCATGACCCGCCTGTTGCTCGTGCTCGCTCTCGTCATTGCCTCCCGCGCCGCGAGCGCCGGCGACGCGCTCGTGCTCGTGTGCTCCGCGCGCGTGCAGCCGACCGACGACGGGCGGGCGGTGGCGGTGTCGATCCAGTACCTCGACCGTCGCGCCGCGGACGGCACGAGCCGGGACATCGCGCTGTCGGCGATGCACCGCGCGACCGTGTTCCAGGCGCGCTGGCGCAAGACCGGCGATGCCGAGGACAAGATCGCGCTCGCGCTCGTCGCCGGCACGCACGCGCTGTTCCGCGGCAGCTACACGCTCGCGAAGATCGGGGCCGGGTTCTCGCTGCGGGTCATCGGCAACATCACCGCCGATCCGACGCCGAAGAAGCCCGAGTATCACCCGATCGACGCGACGCTGCCGTGTGTCGACATCTCGCCGTGAGCTCGATGGGTGATCATCACGGGACGTTGTAGACGAGAGATCGACTGTTGCCTTCGTCCGAGTGCCCAACAGCGCGACGCCCGACGGTTGGCCGTGTTCGCCGCGTCTGCCGGCGCGTCGATCGCGCGCGCATCGACGTCGCGCGCGTCGGCGGGCGCGCGTCCGGCTTGGACGAGCCGCCACCGCACGCCCCGAGCGACAAGCCCCACGCCATCGCGACCCACTGCCAACGCTGCCCGATCGGAGCATCGTAGCCCGAAGCGCGCCGCACGGGCCGCGCAAAGGCAACGAGCCGATCCACGAGGTGCGCCGCGGCGTCCGCCCATCCGGCGCGCCGCGCACGAGCTGCAGATGTCGCGCGACTTGCGCCGGGCGCGACCACGATCTCGTCGCGAAGCACGCGCATGCAAGGACGGCGACGTGGACGTCCCTGGTCCGCAGCGCTTGCGAAGGCCCCACGCGCGCGGCGGCCACGGTCGAAGCTTAGCGCCGAGCCTCGAAGGAATTTTTTTTGCAGGCGATGCGACAGCAGGAGCCTCTGTCTCGGGGCGTGACTGGAGCGGGCGTATGCGGATGACATGGCGATTCCTAGTGTCGATCCTCGTGGTGACCTCGTGCGGGACGGGAGGAGGCGGCGGTGGCAGTGGTGGCGAAGGCAGCGGAGGCGGAACCACCGCGAACCATCCGCCGACGGCCGATGCCGGTGCGGACCAGAGCGTGACGACGGGCGCGCACGTGACGCTCGACGGCACCGCGAGCAGCGACCCCGACGGCGATCTGCTCGCGTACCGGTGGTCGTTCACCGCGAGACCGGCGGGAAGCAAGGCCGAGCTCGCGGACGTGAACGCGGTGATGCCGACGTTCGTCGCCGATCGCGACGGCAGCTACGTGATCAGCCTGGTCGTCAACGACGGCACGGTGGACAGTGCCGCGGATTCGGTGACCGTCACCGCGGCCACCGGGAACTCCGCGCCGGTGGCCAACGCGGGCCCCGACCAGAACGTCGCCACCGGAGCGCAGGTGACGCTCGACGGCAGCGCGAGCAGCGACGCCGACGGTGACGTGCTCACCTACGCGTGGTCGTTCACCGCGAAGCCCGCAGGTAGCGCCGCGCAGCTCTCGAGCGCGACGTCGGCGACGCCCACGTTCACCGCCGACGTCGTTGGCACGTACGTCGTCTCGCTGGTCGTCGACGACGGCGTGCTAGCCAGCGCCGCCGACACCGTGACCGTGTCCGCGACCACGATCGTGCCCGGCCAATGTGCGTTCATCCACGAAGGTCTGATCGGCCGGGGCGGCGCGCTCCTGCCCGACGGGCGGATCGTCACGATCGGTAGCACTGGCGGCGTGGAGTCGGAGCTCCGCCGCTACGCCAGCGACCTCAGCGGAGGCGAGCGCCTCGCGCTGTTCCCGGGCGTCGCCAACGACATCGCCGCGCAGGCGGATGGCCGCGTGCTCGTCACCGGCAGATACATGTCGGCGCTGTCGGGCGAGGACCTCATGCTGCGGCGCTTCGACAGCGACGGCACGCCGGATAGCTCGTTCGGCGCTGGCGGCACCGTGATGTTCGACGGCGGGCTCGCCGAAGCGGGCGGTGCGATCGCAGTCCAGCAGGACGGCAAGATCGTCGTCGCCGGCTACAGCCACGCCTTCGATTACGCGCACGGCGAGGTGCTGCTGCTCCGTTACAACAGCAACGGCACGCTCGACACGTCGTTCGGAACCGACGGCGTCGTGATCCTCACGCCGGGCGGGAAGGCGGGAGTCGGAGTAGCGGTCGGGCGGACCAGCGTGGAGGTGGGCGGGGAAACCGGCCTGGAAGTCGGCGCGGACAGGACGGCCCGGGCCGTGGAGGTGGCCGGGTCCCTGCGGTCCAGGATGGGCGGGCGAGGG
>JBLMXA010001006.1:0-5146 GCA_050257515.1 Acidobacteriota bacterium
CGACGCCGCCGACGACGAGCCGGCCGCGGTGGCGGGCACGCCGGCCTACATGGCGCCGGAGCAGCGCGCCGGCGGCAACGTCGATCCACGCAGCGATCAGTTCAGCTTCTGCGTCGCGCTCTACGAGGCGCTCTACCGCGAGCGCCCGTTCGAGCGGCCATGGCAGGACGCGAACCACCCGCCCGCGCTGCGCGCCGCGCCCGCGACGACCAAGGTCCCGGCATGGCTGCGCAAGGTCGTCGTGCGCGGGCTCGCCGAGCGCCCCGACGACCGCTACCCGTCGATGAACGCGCTGCTCGCCGCGCTCGAGGCCGACCCGGCACGCAAGTGGCGCGCGCGCGCGTTCGCGCTCACCGCCGCCGTCGCGGTCGCGGGCGTGATCGCCGCGGGCGTGATGTGGCGCGCGCGGAGCTCCGAGCACGCCGAGGATCCGTGCGCGGTCACCGCGTCGTTCGCGGGGATCTGGGATCCGCTCGCGCGGCTGCGCACGCAGGCCGCATTCGCCGGCGTCGGTGGGCCAGCGGCGGCCGCGGAGCTCGCCCGCAGCGCCGCCGCGCTCGACGAGGTCACGGCGCGCTGGGTCGACGCCCGCGCCAAGGTCTGCGCGCAACCGCGCACCGAGCGTGGCGTGTCCGATCCGGCGCTCCTGGTCCAGCTCGCCTGCTTCGACCAGCAGAAGCAAGAGCTCGCGTCGCTCGTCGACCTGTTCGAGCAAGCCGACGGTGCGATCGTCAAGCAGGCCTCCCACGCGGTCCGCCAGCTGCGAAGCCCGAGCGAGTGCGTCAGCGCGCGCTCGCTCGCGATCGTCGTGCCACCGACGGCGGTACAGCGGCCGGCGGTGACCGAGCTCCGCAAGCAGCAAGCTCGCGCGGCCGCACTTCGCGCCGCCGGCAAGCAGCACGACGCGCTCACCGCGATGCCGGCGCTGCTCGAACGAGCGCGAGCGATCGGGTACCCGCCGCTGATCGCCGAGGTGCTGTACGAGTACGCGACGCTCAAGATCACGTCCGCCGACTACGACGTGTCCGCCATGCTCGACGAGTGCGAACGCATCGCGGCCGCGAGCCACATGGACGTGCTCGCCGCGCGCGCGGCCGCACGGCGCTTCGTCGCGGGAGCGGTCGCCGGCAAGGACCCCGCGCTCGTCGGCGAATGGCGCGAGCACGCGCGAACCTGGCTCGAGCGCGATCCGGATCTCGAGGCCCAGTACCACTACGTGGCCGGGATGAGCTTCGAGGCCGCGAACGCCGGCGATTACCCGACCGCAATCGCGAACGTGCGGCGCGAGATCGCGATCGCGAACCAGCTGTGGGCACCCGACGCGATCCAGGTCACGACCGCCCGCGGCAACCTGGCGTTCCACCTGACGGCGATCGGCCAGTACGACGAGGCGATCGCGATCTTCAAGGATCTGGTCGACACGCTCGAGCGGGCGTACGGCGAGTCGAGCCACGAGCTGTCGCTGCAGCTCGATAACCTCGGCATGGTGCTGGCGATGACGGGCCGCTACAGCGAGGCGCTGCCGTTCCTGCAGCGAGCGGTGGAGGCCCGCTCCACCGCCGTGCGCGGCGCGGCGCTGTGCGACACCAGCCGCGCGCTCCTCGGGCTCGGCCGGATCGACGAGGCGATCGACGCGTGTACGCGCGGGCTCGCGCTGCTTCGCGAGGTGATCAAGGGCGGCGTGAACCTGTCGAGCAACATGGATCCGCTCGCGGCGGCGTACCTCGCGGCCCACCGCCCCGCCGACGCGCTCGCGAGCGCGCGCGACTGCCTCGCCGAGTTCCGCAAGGGCCGCACGAAGGACGAGGTGGACGAGGTCGCCTGTCTCGCCGTCGAAGGCACCGCGCTCGTCGAGCTCGGCAAGCCGCGCGAAGGCGCGGACGTGCTCGCGCCGGCGCTCGCGCTCCAGGCCACGACGCCCGCCGCACCCGGCGTCGTCGGCAACCTGCGCTACCAGCTCGCGCGCGCGCTGGTCGCGAGCCATGGCGATCTCTCGCGTGCCAGGGAGCTGGTCGCGCAGGCTCGCGAGGAGCTCGCGAAGTACCCGTTCAAGAAGCCGCTGCTCGACGAGCTCGACGCCTGGCGCGCCCGCACGAAGCTGCCGTGAGCTGGTCCTCGGCCTCGCCTGTTCCGCGCCGACGGACCTCACGCGCCGCAGTTGACGGGGATGTACGACGGCAGCGTGCAGATATCGATGCGAAACTCGAAGGTCCCGGTGAACAGAGACCCGCACCACGTGTGCACGCTGTCCAGGTAGCTCGTGCCGGGCGCGAGCCCGAGAACGATCGGGACCTGGTTGAACTGATCGATCTTGGCGACGTCGCAGTCGGTGTCGCCGACGTTGATCCAGTTGACCTCGAAGCCCGTTCCAGCCGACACGCTGATCGACGACGGACTGGCGACGAGCACGCAGTCGTTGCGGCAGTCGATGTGCATGTCGAGGACCGCCGGGAACGCGTCGCTCGTGGCGGAGTCGGACACCGCATCGTGCGACGTCGCATCGTGCGACGCCGCATCGTGCGGCGCGGCGTCGCCGATCGCGGTCGCATCGGACGACGGGCTCGTATCCGGGGCGGCGCCGCCGCCATCGGGGTGCTCGCCCCGCGGACGTCCACATGCGGCGAAGGCGAGAAGGAGGATGGCAAACCGCATCATGGATCCGGACGGAGCTGGGCTCCCGCGAGTCGCAGAGACCGGGCCCGGGCCGATCCGCGGGCTCACCGCGCTGGTAGCGCCTCGGTCGCCGCACGCCACAGCACCGGGATCTGGTCCTCTCCCGTCGCGAGCACGACCACACCGCCGACGATCGCGCCCGTGGTGTCGCGATCTCCTTGCTGCGAGGTCGCCGTCCAGATCGCGTCCTCGTAGGAATCGAGGTGGCGAGCCGCGACCCACAGGCAGAACGGCACGGTATCGTGCGCGGCAACATCGAGCCCGGTTCCGAGCTCCTCGCCGACCTCGACGGGATCCGCGTCGAGCGCGATCTGCGAGGCGCGACGCACCCGATCGAGCGTGTGCCCCGGCGGCACGAACGGAGCGACCTGTGCGAGCAGCTTGTCTCGCGCGACTCCGGCAGCGGCGAGCGCGGCCGCGATCGCGACCGCCACGGCGCCTGCTGCACCGTCGGGATGCGCGTGCGTCGGCTCCGCCGAACGCAGCGCTTCCGCGCGGACACGATCGAGATCGTTCGCGAAGTAGGCGCCGATCGGTGCCGCGCGCATCGCGGCACCGTTGCCGTACGAGCCTTGCCCGTCGAACAGTCGCTGTGCCTCGCGCCGCCACGACGCGCCGCGGCTGACGCGCGTGAGCAAGTTGTAGGCGCCCTGCCCGTATCCGCGGTCCGGATCCTCGGACCACCGGCGCGCGAACGCCTCGGCGAGCGCATCGGGGTCGATGCCGCCGAACCGACCCAGCACCTCCACGATCGACAGCGCCATCGCCGTGTCATCGGTCCAGCGCCACGGCCGGCGCGTCGAGATCAGCCGCTTTGCCGCTCGCTTCGCGACCTCGCGGGGCTCGCCAAACATCGTCTCGCCGAACGCATCTCCGACGGAGAGACCGACGAGCGACTGCCGAGCCCGAGCTAGCGCCGACGCGTTCGTCATTTAGTGTCTATGCTACACTATAAGCCCGGATCGGCAACTCGGATCTCCGAGCTTGCCTGCCGCGGCCGCGGGCGTGATACGAGCGGGGATCAGGAGGATGGCGGCGTGAATGAACCCCGGTTCGGCGAGGTCTCCGAGGGCGTGCTGCGCCAGCAGCCGGCTGCGCCGAGGTCGTTCGCGGCGCGCGCGCGTGCGTGCGCGCGCGTGCGTACCTGCACCTGCTCAAGCTGAACGTGCCCGAGCTGGCGCTCTACTCGCTGTCGGCCGCGGCGCTCGCTCCTGCCGGCAAGAAGCTCCTGATCGTCGAGCCCCTGTTCCTGCTGTTCACGTTCTGCTGCACCACCCTGACGAACGTGCTCGACGACATCGCCGGATATCGCGATGGCGTCGACCGGCTGAACGTCACGAAGGCCAAGAGGAACATCGTCAAGCCGCTGCTGACGGGCGAGCTCACGACCGATGACGCGTGGCGGGCGGCGAAGCTGATCATCATCTGCGCCGCGGTCATCGCGGCACTGCTCGGTGCGCTGTCTCCGCAGCCGGTGCTCTCGTTCGCGGCGCTCGCGGCACTGATCGGCGTCGTCACCCAGTACTCCTACGGGCTCAAGCTCAGCTATCGCGCGCTCGGCGAGCTCGTCATCATCTACGGGATCGCGGCGAGCATCTTGATCCCGTACGCGCTCGCTTCGGGGGCGATGCCTCCGCCGAGCGTGTGGTGGGTCGCGCTGATGGCCGGGCTGCCGTACGCGGCGCAGATCGTCTGCTCCAATGCAGTCGACCACGACGGCGACAAGGCCGCCGGGCGCCGCACTCTCACCGTGCTCGTCGGTGTGCGGCACGCGCCCTGGGTGTCGCTGGGGCTCTTCCTCTGCTTCTGGAGCGCCTACGCCGCCGGGCTCGCGCTACGCGTGTTGCCCCTCGGCGCACTCCTCTGGCTGCCGCTCGCTGCCGGTCACGCCCGCTACTTGCAGCTGTTCTGGCGGGAACAGCGCGTCGAGGCGCGCCTGCTCTCGTTCAACCTGATCCGCGCCCAGCTCGTGCTGTTCCCGATCGCGTTGCTGTCGGCCTGAGACGGCTCACGACTGGAACGCCACCGCGATCGTCGCGTCGCCGCTACGGCCGACGACGAGCGACAGGCCATCGGCGAGCGTGGGTGGATCGAGCGAGACCACGCGCACCCTGCAGTCGTCGAACATGCCGCCGTCGAGCAGGCCGAGTCCGAGCGCCTTGAGGCCGGCCTCTTTCGCAGCGAAGCACGCGGCGCGCGCGCGGGGGGTGGTCGCGAGCGCGCGCTCGGCGTGAAGGTAGCGATCGGCGAGTCGCGCGAGCCGGGCGTCGTCGGCGTCGTCGACCAGCTGCATGCCGATCCGCGCGTTCCGGGCGGCCACGGCGAGCGCGCGCGTGCGGCCGTGGGTGATCGAGACGCTGGCGTCGGTACCGACCACGACCGGCCGCGTGCCGGCGTACGCGAGCGTGCCGCCCAGCGGCGCGAGCGCCAGCTCCGCGGCGAGCCGGCCCGCCGCGTGTCGATCGCCCTCGAT
>JBLMXA010001007.1:0-8442 GCA_050257515.1 Acidobacteriota bacterium
ACGTCATCTCGCACGCGCTCGAGCTCGGCGCTCGCCTGCGCGACGCGCGCGCGCGCCGCGTCCACCTCGGCGTTGCGCCGGGCGCGCTGCAGCGGCACCTCGATCCCGATGCCGAGCATCCAGCGGTGCGCGGTCATCGCCCACATCGAGTCGTACGACCCCATGATCTCGAAGTCGGGATCGAACGCGCGCTCGGCGAGCTCGACCTTCGCCTGCCCCGCCGCGATCCGCTCGCCGGCGGCGAACGCGTCGGGGCGCTCGGCCGCGAGCTTCAGCAGCGCGGCCAGCGGCGGCGGCTCGGCCGGCGCGACCTGCAGATCGCGCGGCGGCGGCAGCGCGGCCTCGGGATCGCGGTGCAACAGGCCGTCGAGCCGCGCGACGATCTCCGCGCGCTCGGCATCGATCGGCACGCGCTCTTCCACCATCTTCGCGAGCTCGACGTCGGCGGCGAGCGCGTCCTGCGTGCTGCCGCGGCCGGCCGCGAGCTGCGCCTCGACCGCCTTCTTCATCTGGGCGGCCGCCATCTGGTGATGGTCGTTGACCACGAGCTCCTGCTCGGCGAGCGCGTAGTCGTCGTAGAGGTTCGAGGCGAGCTCGGCGACCGCGAGCGTCGCGGCGCGCAGGTCGGCGCGCGCGATCTCGGCATCGGCGACCGCCGCATCGCCGGCGCGCCCGCGCTTGCCCGGGAACGGCAGCTTCTGGCTCACCTGCACGCGCTGACCGAACGGCACGTTGCTGGCGATCGACAGCGGCGCGAGCTCGTAGGTCACCATCGGATCGGCGATCGCGCCGGCCGCGCCGACGTCGGCGAGCGCGGCGCGCCACGCCTCGCGCATCGCGGTGATGCCGGGGTTGCGCGCGATCACCGCGCGCACGAGCTCGCCGCGATCGAGGTGATCGGCGCCGGTCACCCGCGCGAGCGCGGCGTCGCCGGTCTCCGGCGCGCGGCGCAGCTCGCCGAGCATCGTGTCGTAGTCGCGGGATCGGGTGGTGATGGTGGCCGCGCAGCTGGCCAGCGCCAGCAGGGCGGCACTCCGAAGCAAGAGCATGGGCATCCTCCGGGGTGAGCGAACGCAGCGCGCGCCGTCACGCGGCGCGCCGGCTCACACCAGGAGGGCGCAGTGCTGGGACACGAGCGATCGAGCGAGCGGAGGCGCCTGCGCGCGCGGTGTGATCGCGAGCCGCGCGTCGGCGACGGGCGGCATCACCGCGGCCGGCGCGATCGCGACGGCGACCGGAGCGAGCTGCGCCTGCGCGGTGTCTTCGGTCGCGACCGGTGGCGTCGCGTCGGTGTGCTTGACGACCTTGCAGCACTCGCGCTGCATCGTCGTCTGCACCGGCGCCTTCGCCTTCTTCGGCGGGCAGCAGCACGCGTCGCGGACGAGCAGGTCGGCCCGGCACGCGAACTGCGTGCGCGCGATCGCCATCGACGGCAGGAACACCGCCAGGGCGAGCACGGCGAGCACCACGCGACGCATCGTCTACATGACCCTAATCGTGCATCGGGCGTTCCGCAACCTGAACATCGGGGCCGACCGTCGCCGGGCGTCGACTGCGGGATGCGGTCGCGCGCGCCGAGCGCGTGTGCTTACGAGCAGTTGCGCGTGGCACGCCGGCTGCTGAACCGGCGAGCATGCCCAGGCTCGAACATCTCGCAGTCGCCGCGATCGATCCGCAGCCGTTGCGCGACTCGCTGCTCGCGCGGCTGTTCCTGCTGTGTGCCGTGCTGTGGCTCGTCCAGCACGTGTGAGTCACGGCGGGTTGCAGACGTCGAGCCGGATCGTCCGGCCGTCCGTCAGCGTGCACGCGAACAGCGCACAGGCGCCGGGCGGCACGTACTCCTGCGCGAGCTTCTCGGGGTCGCACGCGAGCGCGCACGCACCGCACGCCGGCAGGAAGCCACAGATGTCGGGTTGCGCCGAGAGCAGGTCGTAGATGTCGGGCGCCGCGCCACCTCGGTCGACGGCGGCGCGCTGCTGACCGTCGGCGTCGAGCGTGTCGACACAGCCGCAGGTCACCGCGATCGCGAGCCAGAGCAGCCTCATGCCGCGATCCGGAGCACCCGGCGTGCCGGCGTCGTGCGCTCGGAAGGTTTCGTGTAACCTGATCTCGTGAGGGTCGTGGGTCTCGCCGTGCTCGTCGCGTGTGGCGGTGCCCCGCCGGCCGTCCCGCCGGGCCCGCCGGCGGAGCAGCCGCCCGCGCACGTGCTCGAGCACCACCACGTCGCGCCGCAGCACGCGCAAGACACCGACCGGCTGTACGTCGAGGTCACGAGCGATGGCGACCACGAGGACGCGCTCAAGGCGAGCGCGGCCACCGGCCTCGAGACCATGCCCTACACGGTGTCGGTCGATCAGGGCGGTGACGTCGAGCTGCACGTCGAGCTCGCGAGCCTGCAAGACGCGACGGATCCGACCGCGTGCAAGCTCAAGATCTTCGTGATGCGGCTGCCGCAGCACGATCTGCTCGGCATCGCCGACGGCGGCGCGCAGGCCGACGGCGCGAACCAGACCGATACGTGCATCTCGTCGGTCGCGCTCGCGATCGTGCGCGATCGCTTGCCGACGCTGCTCGAGCGGCAGCTCGCCGCCAAG
This sequence comes from Acidobacteriota bacterium, assembly GCA_050257515.1. Taxonomy (GTDB): domain Bacteria; phylum Myxococcota_A; class Polyangia; order Haliangiales; family Haliangiaceae; genus JABFXX01. The sequence goes on from JBLMXA010001007.1 coordinate 2,595, forward strand.
AAGTGACGCGCTAGCGGCGGCGACGACGCGCACGCGTGCGCGCCGCCTTGCGCGCCGCCGCGCGACGCACCGCCGGGCCCTTGGTCCGCGCCGCCTTGCGCGCCGCCGCGCGCCGCGCCGCGTGACCACGGCGCGCCGCCGCGCGATGCGCCTGGCGGGCGAGCGAGCGAGGCGAGGCCGCGCCATGCCCCTCGCGACGCAGCGCGCGCTCGACCGCGCGCCCGCGCCGGCGCGACGGCGCGCGCGGCTTGCGGCGATGCTGGCCGGTCTCGTACGCGCGCTCGGCCGACTTCCTCGTGCGAGCGCTCGCGCCACGCTTCGGCGGGCGCAGCGGCACGCCGGCGCGCCGCGCCTTCGACAGGCCGATCGCGATCGCCTGCTTCGTCGAGCGCGCACCGTGCTTGCCGCGGCGAACATGGTGGATTTCCTCGCGCACGAACTCGCCCGCCGCCGTCGACGGCGCGCGACCGTGGCGCAGGTCCTGCTTCGCTTTCTGAACGGTCTGTCGCTCGGGCATGCTCGTTCCTCCTGCCGCGGACGGCTGCACCTCGCGTTCCGGACGTACAATCCAGCGATGCGCCTCGTCCTCGTCGCCTGGTTGCTCGCCGCCGCGCCCGCGTCCGCCGCGCCGGATCCGCAGATCGCCGAGGTCGCGAGCGTCGACGACACGAGCCCGCGCTCGGTCGACGCCGCGGTGAAGGCCGCCGACGCGCTCGGCGCGGCCAGGCGCGTCGACGCGATCCCGGCGCTCGCGGCGCTCGCGCAGAAGCCACCGACGAAGCAGCGGATCGCCGCGCAGATCGCGGCGTTCCGCGCGCTCTGCAAGCTCGACACCGCGAGGGCCAAGGCCGCCGCGCCGCTCCGGGCGATCGCGACGCGCGCGCGGCCCAGGACAAAGGACGAGACCACGCTCGCGCTGCACCTCGGCGTCACCGGTGCGGCGATCAATGCGCTCGCCGAGCTGCGCGATCCGAAGTCGGCGCCCGCGCTCGTCCACGCGATGTACGTCGATCCCGAGCTGATGATGCAGTCGCGGCGCGCGCTCGTCGCGAGCGGGCCGCGCGCGAAGGACGAGCTGCGCAAGGCGCTGCGCGGCGACAACGCCGACGTCAACCGGCTGTTCAAGGCGCAGAAGCTCGATCGGTCGTGCGGCGACGACGGCACGTGCCACCCGGTCTCGGCACGCGACTTCTACGCCGCGATCGTGCTCGGCGACTTCCACGATCCCGCGGTCGTGCCCGACCTGCTCGCCGCGCTCGCGCGCCCCGCGCTGCCGGCGTACTACTTCGACGGCGACCCGAGCCCGGCGACCCAGCGCGACGCGATCTTCGACGCGCTCCGCAAGCTCGGCGTGCCGTCCGCCGCGGCGCCGGTGCGCGCGCTGTGGGCCGCGCGCGATCTGCGCACCCGCACGCTCGCGATCGGGGCGTATCCGTTCGTCGCGCGCGACGACCGCGGCCTCGACGAGCTCGCGCAGATCATGGCCGACAACGACGCCGACGACACGCTGCGCCAGGAGGCGGCGACCGCGTACGCGCGGCTCGCGCACGACGTCGCGCGCATCGCGCCGCTCCTCGACCTCGCGCAGAAGTACCTCGACGCGTCGGCGAAGAAGCGCGCGGAGGCCGACGGCGATGCGAAGCGCGCCGCCGAGACCGCGGACCACGAGCTCGCGCGCGCGAAGCAGAAGCTCGACGCCGCGAAGCAGAAGGCGCTCGCGGTCGCGCGCGACCGCTCGACGACCGTCGATCAGATCAAGGCGGCGACCGAGGCCGCGAAGCAGGCCGAGGCCGAATTCAAGCTCGCCCGCGCCAGCCACAAGGACGCGGTGCGCCCGTACCGCGAGGCCGACGCCGCGGCGAAGGCGTATCGCGGCTACGCGCGGATGTTCCAGACGCACGTCGCGCGCATCGCGGTCGTGCTGCGCTGCAAGGACGACCTCGCCTGCTACGGTGGCACGCTCGCGCTGACGCCCGACGCCGCGGCGAACGCGGTGGCGCCGTGGATCCACGACCTCGCGGCGTGGACCGCCGACGAGAAGCTCGGGCTCGTCGAGGCCGCCGCCGAGCGGGCGATGCTCGAGCTCGGCAAGCGCGGGGCGAGGGCCGAAGGTCAGACCGCGGCGCTGCTCGACGCGGTCGCCGGCGACGACCGGCTGATCCGCCAGAGCATCCTGCTCGCGCTGCCGAAGATCGCGAAGCTACCGTGCGACGACTGCATCGCGAAGCTCGACGCGGCGATCGCCGCCGGCGAGGGCAAGGTGACGCTCGCCGATCTGCAGCTCGAGACGCAGCTGCTGCGAAACTTCTTCTTGTGGGCAGGCCGATGACCGGGCGCAGAGAATAGGGAATAGGCAACAGAGAACCGAGAGGTGGGAATGTCCGGCAATTCACACCTCTCGGTCCTCTGTTGCCTATTCCCTATTCGCTGGAGTGTTCCCGCAGGAACGCCGCGAGCTCGTCGCGATAGCGCGCGAGCTCGTCTCCGCTCTGCGCCTTCGCGAGGTCGGCGGCCGCCTGCTTCGCGAGCACGATCGCGCGCGCGCGATCGCGGCCGGACTCCCACAGCGCCATCGCGTACGCGTAGCGCGCGAGGCCGACCTCGTACGGATCGTCGGCGTGCGCGGTGTAGTAGGCGAGCGCGTGCTCGAGCGGCGCGACCGCGAGCTCGGGGTGATGATCCATGCGCTGGGTCTCGCCGAGCGCGCGCTCGATCATCGCGCGGGTCTCGGCGTCGTCGGCGTGCGCGACCGCGGCGAGCGCGCGATCGCGCAGCGCGAGCGCCGCCGCGAAGTCCTTGCGATCGTCGGCGAGCGTCGCCGACAGATCGAGCGCGCGCGCCGCGAGCACCCACTGCTCGTTGCCCGGCGCGAGCGCACGCGCGGCCATCCGATCGAGCAGCTGCTGCGCCTTCGCCGGCTGCTTCGCGAGCCGGTACGACAGCGCGAGGTTGAAATCGACGATCGACAGCTGCGGGCTGTCGGCGGCGTAGGTCGCGTACGTCGCGTCGCGGACCTGCTCGTAGTAGCGCACGGCGTGGTCGGCGTCGCCGCGGCGCTCGGCGAGGCTCGCGAGCCCCTGGAGCGCGAACAGCCGCTGCGGGTGCTTCGGGTGATACTTCGCGAACATCTCGTCGGCGCGCTCGAACAGCTGCTGCGCGCGCGTCACGTCGTCGCGCGACGAGTAGACCGCGCCGAGGTTCGACAGCGCGAGCGCGTACACCACGTGATCGCGGAGGCCGCGGCGCTCGAAGATGTCGATCGCGCGCTGGTAGCTCTGCTCGGCGGCGGCGAGATCGTGCATGCCGAACGCGAGCGCACCGGCGGTGTTGAGCGCGACCGCGACGCGCAGGTGATCGCGGCCGAGCGAGCGCTCGAGCATCGCGAGGCCCTTGCCGCACTCGTCCTTCGCGGCGGCGAGCTTGCCGAGCTGGCGATCGGCGTCGCACAGCGACACCTCGATCAGCCCGGCCTGCGCGGCGCGGCGCGGGTCGTCGCCGGCGAGCTGGAGCCCGGCCTCGAACCGCTTGCGGCCGGCGGCGAGGTCGCCGTGCGCGAGCAGCAGACCGGCGACCGTGTACGTGTAGCGCAGCTGGAGATCGGCGCCGGGATCGATGCGCGCGAGCGCGGCATCGGCGGCCCGCGCCTCCGCCATCGCGACGTCGAACCGGTGCTGCTCGGCGCCGGTCGTCATCACGAGCTCGACCCAGATCGTCGCGACCAGGCCGTCGTCGTGCGCGCGCTCGGCCGCGGCGAGCGCGTCGAACAGCGTCGCCTCCGCGCGATCGTGCCGCGCGTGCTCGGACTCGATCCGCCCGCGGATCAGCAGCGCCTCGCCGAGCAGCTGCGGCTGGCGCGCCGCATCGAGCTGCGCGATGAGGCCGGTCGTCAGCGCCTCGGCGTCGTCGAGCTTGCCGACGAGCTGCAGCGCGGTCGCGCGATCGAGCACCGCGCGGCCTTCCTCGACGAGCACGCGGCCGGCGAGGTCGTCGGGCACGCGGTCGGAGTCGCCGGCGCTGCACGCCGCCGGCTCGCGCAGCCGGCCGATCGCCTCGCGCGCGGCGAGCGAGACCTTGGCGTCGGCGCTCGCGAGCACGCGCGTCAGCTCGCCGAGCTCGCGGCGCCCGCGATCGAGGCACGCGACGCGGTGGCCGAGCAGCTCTGCGGGCTGCTCGCCGCGCGCGTGAGCGGCCTCGCACGCGTCGCGGCGGGCCGCGATCCAGCCGCTCGCGTAGTCGTCGAGCGCCGCGACGACCTTGCTCGCGATGTCGTCGCCGGCGGCAGCGGTGATCGCGGCGGTGACCTCGCGCTTGCGCGCCGCGTCCCACGCGCCGTCGAGCGCGCGGGCGTCGATCGCGCAGGTCTTCGCGGCCGGGGTCGCGAGCCGCACGCCGAGCGCGCCCGTCGCGAGCGCCGCGAGCGCGCCACCGGCGAGCAGCCCGCGGCGGCGCCGCCGCACGCGCGGATCGTGCTCGAGCTCGGCGAGCAGCGCGGTCATCGCCGGATACCGCGCCGCCGGCTCGCTCGCGAGCCCGCGCTCGAGCACGCGTGCGACCCACGCCGGCAGGGCGTCGCGCGCGATGCCCTCGCCAGCCGCGGCTCCGCCGCGGCGCGCAGCCACGCGCGGCGCTGCGGAGGATCGATCGACGGGTCGCTCGCCGGTCAGCATCTCGTGGACGGTGACGCAGAAGCTGTACTGGTCCGAGGCCGCCGTCGCGCCCTGCCCGCGCAGGATCTCCGGCGCCATGTACGCGGGCGTGCCGAGGATCGCGCGCTCGTGCGGCACGTCCTCGGCGATGCCGGCGAGCCCGAAGTCGGACACGCGCGCCTCGCCGTCGGGCGTGCACAGCACGTTCTCCGGCTTGAAGTCGCGGTGGACGATGCCCGCCTCGTGCGCGGCAGCGAGCCCGCGGCCGGCGCGCACGCACGCGGCGAGCACGTCGGCAGCCGGGCGGCCCTTGCAGTGGCCGCGCAGCGTGTCGCCCTCGACGAGCTCCATCGCGATGTACATCCGCTCGTCCTCGACGATCACGTCGTAGACGGTGACGACGTTCGGGTGGCGCAGCCGCGCGAGTGCGCGCGCCTCGCGGCGGACGAGCTCGCGCGTGTTGTCGTCGACATCGCGCAGCAGCTTGATCGCGACCGGCCGCGCGAGCTCCGGATCGTACGCGCGCAGCACGATCCCCATCGAGCCGCGGCCGAGCTCGCGCAGCACGTGATAGCGGCCGAGCAACCCCTCCGGAGCCTCGATCGCCACGCCGACCGGATGCGACTGCAGCGCGGCGAGCGAGCTGAGCTCGCGCCGGCACGTCGTGCACGCGTCGATGTGGCGGTCCGCGGCGCCCCGCTCGTCGATGGCGAGCCGACCGTCGACGTACGCCGCGAGCGTGTCCGCGTCGAGATGAGGGGTCGCCACGCGGCCGCCATGCTAGCCTGACACGCGTACGCCGTGGCAAGCGATCCTCGCGCCGCGCAGTTGCTGTCGCTCCTGCCACCGGCGCGGAGCGCCGAGCTCGTCGCGTGCGGCGACCTCGAGGCGTTGCTTGCCGCGCAGTACCGCGACGCGTGCGCCGCGTGGCCGACGTTCGCGCTGCCCGCGGATCGCTACGTCGCGGCGGTCGCGGCGCGCGTCGCCGCCCGCGCGAGCGAGCCCGCCGAGCGCGTGATCCGCACGCTGCCCGCCGCGGATGTCTACCTCGCGAGCGCGTGCGCCGCCGGCGATGGCGACGCGCTCGCGGCGTTCCGCGACGCGATGGTGCCGGCGATGCGGCAGGCGCTCGGCAAGCTCGGCATGGCGCCCGCGCAGATCGACGAGACGATCCAGCAGGTCAACGTGATGGTGTTCGTCGG
>JBLMXA010001008.1:0-9300 GCA_050257515.1 Acidobacteriota bacterium
GCGTCGGCGACGGCAACTACCTCGAGCAGGTGCACCTCAGCTCGAACGGCGGCGCGTCGCGGGTCGTGCTGTCGGGCGAGGACCGCGATCCCGCCGGCGCGGTGCTCACGACGATCAGCCAGCCGGCGATGCTGTTCGACGGCGGCACGAACGTGCTGCTCGAGGGCGTGACCGTGAACAACAGCCCGGGCGACGGCATCCAGGCGCGCGGCACGCTCGTCGCGTCGCGGGTCGACGTGTCCAACAACGTGGCCAACGGCATCGGCCAGAGCTCGATGGATGCGAGCGGCGGCATGCGCGTGTTCGACAGCAAGCTGACGAACAACGGCAACCTGGGCGTGTCTTCGGGCAAGGGCTACGTCGATGTCGAGCGCGATCTCGTGCTCGGCAACCAGGGCGGCGGCATCCGCACGTCGCAGGGGCCGATCACGATCATCAACTGCATCGTCGCGAGGAACGGCAGCTCGACGTCCAACGTCGGCGGCCTCCGCCTCGACAACCTGACCGTGGCGGGCAGCGACGTCGAGCTCGACACCATCGCCTACAACACGATCCAGTCGGGCACGAACGCCGGCGGCGTGCAGGCGGGCAGCCAGCTCGCGATCACGAACATGATCCTTGCCGACAACGGCGCTGCCGGATCGGCGCAGATGTCGAGTAACGTCGCGGTCACCCACTCGCTGTTCGAGGGCGGGCCGCAACCGCAGGGCATGGGCAACAAGACCGGCTCGCCCGCGTTCAAGGACATCACGAACGGCGACTTCCACATCACGGCAGCGTCGAGCGCGCTCGACAACGCCGCGGCCACGACGATCGGCGTCGACATCGACGGCGACACGCGCCCGTACGGCGCCGGGTACGACATGGGCGCCGACGAGTACCACCCGTAGCGTGTTAACCTCGGTCGGTGGGGGTGCGAGACGAGGGATCGATCGGCGGAACCGCCGCTCCGGTCGTGCCGCGCGACACGCTCGGGGCGTCGCTCGCGTTCGGCGATACCGGCGCGCCCGACGCTGGCGCGCCCGGCGACGCGCCGTGGCTCGTGCCCGGCGGCCGCATCCGGCAGTACGAGCTGATCCGCGAGCTCGGTCGCGGCGGCATGGGGCTCGTGTACGCCGCGCGCGACACCCGGCTCGGCCGACGTGTCGCGATGAAGTTCTTGAACCACCGCTCGCGCGAGGTCGCGGGGAGGTTCCTCGTCGAAGCCCGCGCGACCGCGCAATGCAGCCACGACAACATCGTGATCATTCACGAGGTCGACGAGCACGAGGGCGTGCCGTACATGGTGCTCGAGTACCTCGAGGGGCATCCGCTGCGCGAGCTGATCGACGGCGGCCGGATGCCGGTATCGCGAGTGGTCGAGATCGCGGTGCCGATCTCTCGCGCGCTTGCCCGAGCGCACGAGCTCGGCATCGTCCACCGCGACCTCAAGCCGGAGAACGTGTTCGTGACGAGCGCGGCGCAGGTGAAGGTCCTCGACTTCGGGATCGCGAAGGCGCTCGGTCCGGCGAGCACCGTACGCGAGGCACCGGCGCCCGCACAGGTCGCGGCGGGCACCGGCGAGCTGCGGCTGACTCGCGAGGGCTCGTTGCTCGGCACGCTGCCGTACATGGCGCCCGAGCAGCTCGGCGCCGAGGAGCTCGACCAGCGCGCCGACGTCTGGGCGCTCGGCATCATGATGTTCGAGATGCTCGCCGGCCGTCACCCGATCGATCCGCTGACGATCCACGAGCTGCTCGCGTGCGCGGGCAGCAACGATCCCATGCCCGCGATCGCGTCGCTGCGCGGCGACGTCCCCGACGAGCTCGCGACGCTCGTCGACGGCTGCCTGCGCAAGCGGCGCGAGGAGCGCATCGCGAGCGCGGGCGAGCTCGCGGCCGAGCTCGAGCGCATGCTGCCGCACCGCCGCGGCCGCGCACTCGCCGAAGGTGAGAGCCCGTACCCCGGCCTCACCGCGTTCCAGGAGGCCGATGCCGATCGGTTCTTCGGCCGCGATCGCGACGTCGCGCGCATGGTCGCGCGCGTGCGCGAGCTGCCGCTGACCGGCGTCATCGGACCATCGGGGATCGGCAAGTCTTCGTTCGTGCGCGCCGGCGTGGGCCCCGCGCTCAAGGCGTCGGGCGAGCCCTGGGACATCGTGACGCTGCGGCCGGGGCGGCAGCCGCTCGCCGCGCTCGCGAGCGTACTCGAGCGGCTGACCAGCCGGTCCGGCGGCAGTCGCGAGACCAAGCTCGCGGAGCACGACGAGCTGGTCAGGCGGTTGCGCGCCGAACCGGGCTACCTCGGCGCCCAGCTGCGTGTGCGCGCGAAGCAGACGGCCGGGCAGCTGCTGCTGTTCGTCGACCAGTTCGAGGAGCTGTACACGCTCGCGCCCTCGGCCGAGGATCGTCGCGCGTTCACCGCGGCGCTCGCCGGCGTCGCCGACGACAGCGGGAGCCCGCTGCGCGTGCTCGTGTCGATGCGCTCGGACTTCCTCGAGCGCGTCGCCGAGCACCCCGCGTTCGCCGAGGAGCTGACGCGCGGGCTCGTGCTGCTCGCGGCGCCCGACCGCGACGGCCTGCGCGAGGCACTCGTGCGACCGATCGAGCTCGTCGGTTATCGCTTCGAGACCTCGGCGATGGTCGGCGACATGCTCGATGCGCTCGCCGCGTCGCCGGGCGCGCTGCCGCTGCTGCAGTTCTCGGCGGCCAAGCTGTGGGACGCGCGCGATCGCGAGCGCCGTCTGCTCACGGTGTCGAGCTACCACGCGATCGGCGGCATCAGCGGCGCGCTCGCGATGCACGCCGACGACGTGATCGCGCGGCTCAATGCCGGCGCGCGGCGTCTCGCACACAAGATCTTCCGTCATCTCGTCACGCCGGAGCGCACGCGCGCGATCGTCGAGCTCTCGGACCTGCAGGCGCTCGCGAGTGATCGCGGCGAGATCGCGCGCGTGATCGATCAGCTGGTTGCCGCGCGCCTGCTGGTCGTGCAGAGCGGCGGCGACAGCGGAGGTGGCTCCGTCGAGCTCGTGCACGAGTCGCTGATCGAGCGGTGGCCGGCGCTGCGCCGCTGGCTCGACGAGGATGCGGAGGATGCCGCGTACGTCGCCCACCTCGCGGCCGCCGCGAAGCAGTGGGACGTCAAGGGACGGCCGGCCGGCCTGCTCTGGCGCGGCGACGCCGTCGACGAGGCGCGGCGGTGGTACGCCGAGCGCCCGCGCGATCTGACCGCGCGCGACCAGGCGTTCATCGACGCGGTGTTCGCGCTCGCTCGGCGCGGCCGGCGCGCGCGGCGGGGCGCGCTGGTCGGCGCGTTCGCGCTGCTCGCGGTGATCGCGGCGGGCGCCACGATCGCGTTCGTGTGGGTGCGCGGCGCCGAGCAGAAGGCGACCGCAGCGGCGGCCGAGGCGAACGACCGCTTCGAGCAGCTGCAGCGCACCGAGCACGAGCGGCGCACGGCAGAGCAGCGCCGCAGCGCGGCCGAGCAGGGCAAGCAGAAGGCCGAGGCCGAGGTCAAGGCGAAGGACGCGCTCGTCCAGGAGAGCCGCGAGGAGCTGCAGGCAGAGAACGCGCGTCTCGTCGACGCCCTCGGCGAGGCCAGCGCCGCGCGCCAGCGCGCCGAGCGCGCGACGGCCAGCGCCGAGGCCGCGGCGAACGAGGTGCGTCGCGCGAAGGCCGAGCTCGAGCAGAACCTCGAGCGCGAGCGCCAGCACGTCCGCCAGCTCGAGGACGAGAAGCGCAAGCTGACCACCGAGCTCAAGTAGCCGCGCGCTACGGACAATCGCCAGGGCAGCTCGCCTGGGTCTCGCCGGTCTCGCACAGCTGGTCGCCGCACAGCGGCCCGCACGTGCAGTCGGCAGGACAGCTGCGGCAGTCCTCTCGCGGCGAGTCGCACGTGCCGTCGCCGCAGGTCGGGCCGGTCTGCAGGCAGTCGGTCTCCGGTGGGCACAGCGGCGTGCACACCGCCCAGCAGTCGCGGTCGCTGCAGCCGACGAGCGCGTCGCCATCGCGATCGATCGCGTCGCGGCACGTGTCGTCGCTGTCGGCACCGTCCCAGCGCAGCCGCCACGTGTCGAAGAACGCGGTCAACCCGACCCCGATGCCGAGCCCGCCGCCGAACACGACGAGCCCGTAGCGGCCGCCGAACAGCGCCGCGTCGGCGCGCGCGGGCGGCGGCGCCGGCGCCGGCACGTACTGCCAGGTGTCGCCGGTCCACTCCCACGCGTCGGACACCCACACGTTGCCGGCGATGCGACCGCCGAACAGCACGAGCCTCGCGCGCGAGGCGTCCCACGCGAGAGATCCACCCGAGCGGGCGGGCGGCGAGGTCGTCGGCGTGCGCTGCGTCCACGTCATGCCGTCCCACGTCCAGGTGTCGGCGAGCAGCGAGCCGTCCTCGGCGGCGCCGCCGAACACGACGACGACCCCGCGCGCGCGATCGTAGGCCAGCGAGGCGCCGCCGCGCGGAGGCGGGCGCGCGGCCGGCGCGAGCTTGGTCCAGCCGGTGCCGTCCCACGTGAACGTGTCGTTCGTCTCCATGCTGATCAGCTCGTCGTAGCCGCCGAACATCACGACGCGCTCGCGCGCGGCGTCGTACGCGAGCGCCTGGCCATCGCGCATCGAGATCTCGGGGCTCGCGACCGACGACCACGCGGTGCCGTCCCACGACCACGTGGTCGGCGCGGACCCGTCGAACATGACGGACCTGTCGAGCGCCTCGTCGTAGACGATCGGCTGCGCGCTGCCCGTCGGTGCTCCGGCTGGCACCGCCAGCAACGTCTCGCCGTCGAACTCCCACATCATCGGCGGCTGGAGCACGATCCCGAGATCTCGGCGAGCGTCGTACGTCGCGGTCGTGCCGCGCCTCTCGAGCACCGGCACCGCCGCCGGCAGGTCGAGCCACGTGCTGCCGTTCCACGCCCACACGTCCGGATCGGCGACGTCGCCGCCCCACAGCAGCAGCCGGCCGTGATCGAGATCGACGACGGTGGTGTGCGACGAGCGCGCCGCCGGTGCGGCCGACGGAGTCAGCGACCGCCACGCGGTGCCGGTCCACGCCCAGGTGTCACCGACGTCGGCCGAGCTCGCGTCTTCGTAGCCGCCGAACAGGATGATCTGGCGGCCGAGCGGATCCCACGTGAACGTGCAGTCGTGACGGATCGCGGGCGCCGGCCCGCTCGCCGGGGTGACGTTCTGCCACCCGGTGCCGTCGTACTCGTAGACCTCCATCCCGGCGGTTCCCATCAGCAACAGGACGACACGCCCGCGCACCGGGTCGTAGGTCATGCCGACGGTGCGATCCGGTGGAGGCAGCGCCGACAGCGTGGGCTTCGACCACTGCGTGCCGTCCCACTCCCAGGTCTCGTTCGACTGCGAGGACGTCGGGAACCTGACGACGCCGCCGAACAGCACGACGCGCTGGCGCGCCGAGTCGTACGTCATGACGGCGCCGCTGCGCGGCTGCGGCGCGACCGGCAGCGCGAGCGCGCGCCACCGCGAGCCATCCCACAGCCACGTGTCGCCGAACGAGTTCCCGCCGGCGTCGTTGCCGCCGAACATGATCACGTTGCCGCGCGCCCCGTCGTACGCGATCGCCGCGCCGGCTCGGCCGCCCGGCGACGGCAGCGTCTCGACGAGCGACCATCCGGCGTTCCACATCCAGGTCTCGTCCGAGATCGCACCGGCGCGCGGATCGGTGATGCCGCTGAACACCAGCATCCGCCCGCGCGCGGCGTCGTAGGCGGCGGCATGTGCGGCGCGCGCGGACGGCGGACCGAACGCGAGCTGCGTCCATCCCGCTTGCTCGCGCTGACACCGGCTATCGCAACCGTCGTGGTCGACGAGGTTGCCGTCGTCGCATTGCTCGTTCTCGATCGCGTCGGGATAGCCGTTGCCGCACGTCTCGTCGGACTGGCAGTCGGCAGAGCAGCCGTCACCGGACGTCTGGTTGCCGTCGTCGCAGACCTCGCCCTTGTCGCTCGGATCGGATGGATCGGCGCGGTCGACGCGGCCGTTGCCGCACACGATCGGGAGGCATACGCCGTCGTAGCAGCGCGCTTGCGCCGCGCACCGCGTGTAGTCGGGCTTGCCGGCGCAGGCGGCGACCGCGCTCGCATCCACGCAGAGCGTCTCGTCGGGGTTCGTCACGAGCGCGCAGACCGTGCCGGGCGCGCACACGCGGCCGTCGGGACACTTCGTCGCGCTCGAGTCGACGCAGCCGGCGAGCGCGATCGCGACGAGCAGCGTGCGGCCGCGCATCGTCACAGCTGCCCGCCGACGGAGATCACCGCACCGCCCGCATGCGGAACCACCTCGACAGTCGGATACACGGTGCGGGCGCGGTTGAGGTACAGCATGACGCCACCCGCGATCGCGCTCGCGGCGCCGGCGGCCATCGTCACCGCGGCGAGGCGACCTTCGAGGCGCGCGGTCGAGTCGAGAGACGACAGCTGGTTCGGATCGCACGCGAGCATCGCGCAGTCGTGGGCGATCTGGCTGTCGAAGGTGTCGATGTCGGAGCGCGCCTTGAGCTCGAGCGCGCCGCCGAGCGCGAGCGTCGCGGCACCGCCGCCGAACACCACCCACGGCACCCACACCGGCCAGCGGCGCTCGAGCCGCGCCGCCTTCTCGAGCGGATCGAGCGCGACGCTGACCTTCTGGTGCTTGCCGCCGAGCACGATCACGTCGAGCGACTTCGTGAGGAAGCCGTTCTTGGTCGCGACGAGCTGGTGCTCGCCAGGCACGAGCCGGCGCGCGCTCGACGCCGGGCACGTCGCGAGTCGCTTGCCATCGAGCGTGATCTGCACGTCGGGCTGCGTGCAGCTGACCTCGAGCTCGCCGATCTGGTTCGCGAGCAGCTTCTGGTACGCGAGCGCTTCGCTGTAGACGGCCTCCTGCAGCGGCGCCGAGCCGTACTTGAGCGCGAGCGCGAGGTTGTCGCTCGCCTCGACGGTGCGCTCGAGCTGGATCAGGCAACGCACGATGTTGAAGCGGATCGCGGGGTGATCCCAGGCCGCGATCGCCTTCTGGTAGCTCTCGAGCGCGTCGGCGTAGCGCTTGTCGAGGAACTGCGCGTTGCCGATGTCGAGCCAGTGCTGCGCGGTCTGCCTCTGCGCGTCGGTCACGCCGGCCGCCCACGGCTGATCGTCGGCGTGCGCGGATCCCACCGCCACCACCATCGCCGTGACGGCGAGGAGACCCCGCATCCGCCCAGTGTCGCATAAGATGCGCGCCATGCGTGCCTTGCTCGCTCTCGCGTTGATCGGCTGCGCGCACGCGCCGGACCTGCCGCTGCGGCCGGATCCGGCGCCGCCGGCGGGCTCGACGACCGAGGTCGTCACGGCGCGCGACGGCACCCAGCTGCTCGCGCGGCGGTGGGCGGCGCAGGGCGACGTCCGCGGCGTGCTCGTGATCATGCACGGGCTCAAGGACTACTCGGCGCGCTACGCGTCGCTCGCGAGTCGCGCGGTGGCGGCCGGCTACGTCGTGTACGCGTTCGATCTGCGCGGCCACGGCCGCTCGGCGGGCCCGCGCGTCGCGCCCGGCGACTGGGACGACTACGTCGACGATCTCGATCGCTTCTTGACGAGCGTCGAGCAGCGCGAACCGGGCAAGCCGGTGTTCCTGCTCGGCCACTCGATGGGCGGCGCGATCGCCGCGCGCGCCGCCGAGGTCCACGCACCGCGGCTCGCCGGGCTGATCGTGAGCGGCCCGGCGATCGCGATCGACGCGCCGCCGCTGCTCGTCGCGGCGACGCGGCTGAGCGGATTTCTGACGCCGAGCTTTCCAGCGTTGAAGCTCGACAACCACGATTTCTCGTCGGATCCGGCGAACGCCGCGGTGATGGATCGCGACGAGCTGGTGTCGAACCCGCCGGCGCCCGCGCGCACCGCGGCGGGGCTCGTCGAGGGCATGCACGAGATCTGGCGCGACGTCGATCGGTTGACCATGCCGGTCCTCGCGATGCACGGCAGCGCCGACCGGCTCACCGCGCCGAGCGGCTCGCGCGCGCTCGTCGCGACCGCGCCGGCGGCCGACAAGACGCTGCGCATCTACGACGGCTACTTCCACGACCTCTTGCACGAGCCCGCGGGCCGCGGCACGCACGTCGAGGACGACGTGCTCGCGTGGCTCGGCGCGCACACCGGCGGGCCGGCGGTCGCGGCGCCAGCGCCGTACGCGGGGCACCTCGCGGGCGATCCGCGCGGGTGGACGCAGGCGGTCGAGCTCGTCGGCGGCGCGTACGAGGATACGAACCACGTCTCGCACCTCGGCGGGCGGTTCGCGCTGGAGCTGTCGCGGCCGGCGCCGATCGGCTGGCATGGTGAGGTCACGATTCACGCGATCCGCAGCGTGCAGATGTACGCGGTGCGTCCGGTCGGGATCGAGCTGCGCGGCGGCCCGGTCGCGATCGGCGTGTCGGGGGGCGGCGAGCTGCTGTGCGGCACCTCGTGCTCGCTCGAGTGGTCGGCCGGCGCCTCGCTCCAGCTCGCGACCCCGTATGTCCACGCGAGCGCGTTCGCGCAGTACGACACCGCGCTGTACCTGCTCGGCGGATCGGTGCGGTTGCCCGGCGATCGCGCGTACTGGCCGCGCGCGCACGCCGGCGTCGGCCCGATCGTGACCGGCGGCGCCGTGCTGCGCGACGGCGGCACCTACGAAGGCTTCTTCGTCGCCGCCGGCCTCGAGCTCTACGGCGCCGACTGAACGTGCCAGATGTGGGCGGCGTACTCGCGGATCGAGCGGTCGGACGAGAAGTGGCCGGCGCGCGCGACGTTGAGGATCGAGGCGCGCGTCCAGGCGGCGGGCGAGCGCCAGGCCTCGGCGACGCGGGCCTGGGCGTCGCAGTAGGCGCGGAAGTCGGCGCACACGAGGAACGGATCGTGCTCGCGCAGGTCGTGGACGAGCGACGCGAACATGTCGCGATCGCCGCGCGAGAACGTGCCGTCGGCGATCAGCTCGAGCGCGCGCCACAGCTCGAAGTCGTGCACCTCGCGAGGGTGGTAGCCGCCGCGCTTCTTGGCCATGACCTCCTCGGCGGTGAGGCCGAACAGGAAGAAGTTGTCGGCGCCGACGCGCTCGCGGATCTCGACGTTCGCGCCGTCGAGCGTGCCGATCGTGAGCGCGCCGTTGAGCGTGAACTTCATGTTGCCGGTGCCGGACGCTTCCATGCCCGCGGTCGAGATCTGCTCGCTGAGATCGGCCGCGGGGTAGATCCGCTGCGCGACCTTGACGCTGAAGTCGGGCACGAACACGACGCGCAGGTGCTCGCGCGTGCGCGGCTCGTTCGCGATCGCCTCGGCGATGCCGTGCGCGAGCC
>JBLMXA010001009.1:0-8763 GCA_050257515.1 Acidobacteriota bacterium
GGTGGCCGCGCGATCGTGATCGTCGAACCGCTGCCGGCCCAGCCGCGCGAGCTCGCGCTCGCGGTCGTCGACTGGCCGCTGCCGCGCCGCCGCGGGCCGGCGCGCAAGACGCTCGCGTACCTCGATCACGTGCTCGCGCGCGAGCTCGCCGCCGCGGCCGGCGCCGACGAGGCGGTGCGGCTCGACGCCGACGGCCGCGTCGCGGAGTGCGCGACATCGAACCTGTTCGCCGTGATCTCCGGCGAGGTCGTCACGCCGCCGCTCGCCGGCGTGCTGCCCGGGGTCACCCGCGCGCACGTGCTCGCGGTGTGCGCGGAGCTCGGCGTGCCGGCGAGCGAGCGGCCGCTGACGGTTCCGGAGTTGCGTGGCGCAGACGAGATCTTCGTGACGAGCGCGCTGCGCGGCGTGGTCGCCGTCACCCGCCTCGACGGGGTCTCGCGGCCCGCTGGACCGACGACGATACGACTCGCCCGCGCCTGCTCGCAGTTGATGCAAGCCCTGATATAGTGGCCGCTCGGTCATGGCGCGCGATCTCCGCAAGTTACGGGAGGAAGCCAACGAGGCCACCGCCTCGGGGAAGTACAAGCGCGCGCTCTCGGCCTATCTCGAGCTCGAGCGGCTCGAGCCGAGCGACGCGCAGTGGTCCAAGCGCGCCGCCGAGACCTACCGGCGGCTCGGCAAGGAACGTGACGCGATCGACGCCTACGCGCGCGCGGTCGATCGCTATGCGCAAGGCGGCTTCCTCGTCCAGGCGATCGCCGTCTGCAAGCTGATCCTGCAGATCGATCCGAAGAACGACGAAGCGCTTCGCCGGATCTCCGCGATCAACGAGCAGATCGGCGCCGGGCCGTCGCGCGCGGTCGCGATGGCGGAGCACAACCCGGCGCTCGCCGACAGCGCGGCGGTCGCGCACCTGCGCGGCCGCGTCGAGGGCACCGGCAGCCATTCCGCGATGTCGGCTCGCAACAAGAAGGCGTCGACCGCGCCGCCGACGTCGGTCGCGCGCACGATCACGCCGCAGCAGCTCGCCGCGCGCACCCCGGGCAGCACGCCGCCGCCGATCGCGATGCCGCGCACGAAGAGCAAGCCGATCACGCTGCCGCCCGGGCAGGGGATCGAGTCGGTCGAGCTCAAGAACGAGGTCGCGAACGCGTTCGAGCGCGAGGAGAAGTCCGGCGTCTACGTGATCCCGATCGACGATCCCGGTGCGTTCGAGGACGAGTCGGCGTCGGTGGTCGACGTGATCGTCGAGCCGCCGTCGGAGCCGATCGACGTCGCGCCGCACGAGGTCGACGAGGCGACCGAGCTCGAGATCGATGACATCGAGGAGATCCCGCTGCCCGAGCCACGCGTGCTCGGCATCGCCGCCGCGCACGCGCTCGCCGCGACGCCGCTGTTCGCCGGCCTGCCGCACGCGGCGCTCGAGTCGCTCGTCGACAAGCTGCACCTCGTGCAGCTGTCTCCCGGCGAGGTGCTGTTCCACGAGGGCGACCCCGGCGACGCGCTGTACGTGATCGTCGAGGGCGAGGTGTCGGTGCAGGCCGAGGGCCCACCGCGGGTCGAGATGGCGCGCCTCGGCGCCGGCTCGTTCCTCGGCGAGGTCGCGCTGATGACCGATCAGCCGCGCTCGGCGACGATCGCGGCGACCCAGGACTCCGAGCTGCTCCGCATCGATCGCCAGACGCTGTCGCACGTGCTCGCGACGCACGGCGAGGTGCTCGCCGCGGTGCTGCGCTTCGTCCGCGACCGCCTCGTCGATCGGTGGACGCGCACGAGCCCGCTGTTCCGGCCGTTCGCCGACGAGGAGCGCGCGCAGCTCGCGTCGCGGTTCAAGTTCCTCGAGGTCCAGTCGGGCTCGAAGCTGCTCGCCGCGAACACGCGGCCGGATGGCCTCTACATCGTGCTCGCCGGCAGCTTCGCGGTGCACCGGGGCAGCTCGCAGCTCGCGACGCTCGGCCCCGGCGAGCTGATCGGCGAGACCGCGCTGCTCTCGGGCAGCAACTTCAAGAGCGACGTCACCGCGCGCGGCAAGAGCCTCGCGCTGTGCCTGCCCGCGGCCGATTTTCGCGAGCTGATCCTGACCCACCCGCAGGTCCTCGAGTACATCGGCGAGCACGCCGAGCACTCGCGGAAGCTGCAGATCCTCTAGCAGCGTCCCGAACGGTACGTACGTACCGTTTGGTGCGCGACTTAGATCGCCGCGCGTTTCGCACGACCCCCGTAGGATGGCGGCATGCGCGCATCGCTTCGCCTTGCTTGTGTGTGCCTCTCGCTCGTCGCGTGCGGCGGCTCGAACCCGAAGCCCGCACCGACGATCACCTCGATCGATCCCGATCCGATCTGCTCCGACGGGACCGCGTTCACGATCAGCGGGACGAACTTCGACAACAAGGCGACCGTGCAGGTCGACGGTGCCGACGTCGACGCGTCGGTCACCGACTCGATGCACATCACGGTGACGGTGCCCCAAGGCACGCTGACCGGCGGCGATCACGCGGTCACGGTCACCAACCCCGACAACAAGAGCGCGAGCGGCACGGAGAGTGGCGAGGCCAAGCCGCTCATGTTCTTCGTCGACCCCAACGTGCTGTCCGCGGATCTCACCGCGCGCATCACGGTCTACATGTCGGGCCTGACGACGACGATCCAGACGATCTCGGTCGCGCAGCACAGCGACACCGCTCCGAACCCGAACCCGGCCGTCGATCTCACCGGCATCGCGATGGTCACCGGCCACCCGAACCAGGCGCAGGCGACCGTCACCGGCGGCACGCTGACCGCCGGAACGTACGACGTCACCGTGGACGACGGCGTGTGCGCCGCGACGCTGGCGAACGGCCTGACGATCGTGTCGGCGCCCGACATCACGATCGCCGACGTCAAGCCGCCGTTCGGCGACCCGACGCTCGACACCGCGATCACGATCACGACCTCGGGCTACCCGCTGACGGAGACGCCGCGCGTGTACCTGTCCGCCGGCGGGACCGCGACGGCGCTGCGCGCGGTGACGTGGCTGTCGGCGACCTCGGTGCAGGCGGTCGTGCCCGCGAACGTGCTGCCCGCAGGCGACTACGACGTCATCGTGATCGATCCGATCGATGCGAGCGGCGGCCACGTCGGCGTGCTCGCGAAGGGCTTCCACCTGATCGCGAACCCGCCGGTGGTCACGAACGTCACGCCGCAGTCGATCGAGTCGGCGACCACCACGCCGCTGTCGGTGACCGGCTCGGGCTTCGCGACGCCGACCGCGTGGCTGCAGACCTGCACCGGCCCCGCCGGCACCGTGCTGCCGGCGACGCCGTTCCAGCTCACCGTGACCAATGCGATGCCGACCTCGCTCACCGCGACCGTCACCGGCGGTACGATGGCCGATGGCGTGGTGTGCGTGCTGCGCATCATGGACGGTACGCCCGCCGATCCGAACAACCCGTGTCCTGCGGGCGGCACGTGCGTGCCGTACGCGGACTTCTCGGCGATCGCGGCGACCACGAACTCGGGCAACCTCGGCGCGTTCGCCGGGGCGACCGCGCTGCCGTCCGGCCGCACGCGCCTCGGCGCGGTCGCCGGCCACGTCAACGCGCAGACGCGCCTGCTCTACGTGCTCGGCGGTGACGACGGCACCGAGGCGAACGCGAAGAACGACGTCGTCGCGACGCAGCTCACGGTGCTCGGCGACATGGTCGGATGGACCGCGCAGCGCAACATGATGACGACCAAGCGCACCGGCGCCGCGACGATCCGTCTGGGCCAGTTCCTCTACGCGATCGGCGGCTACGACGGCGCGGCGGCGCTGAAGAGCGTCGAGCGCGCCCGCATCCTCGATCCGCTCGACGTGCCGGGCGTGCCCGACATCGATCTCACGCCGGCGGCAGCCGGCGTCGCGCCGGGCACGTGGGTGTACCGGATCACCGGCGTGCGCGCGACCAACTACGCGTCGGATCCGGGTGGCGAGACGCTGCCGTCCGATCCGCTCGACGTCACGCTGCCCGACGTGTCGAGCCTCGCGGGCACGCCGCTCGTCAAGGTGTCGCTGAGCTGGCCGGCCATGCAGAACGTCGCTTCCTACAACATCTACCGCACGAGCATGTCGGGGCAGGGCGCGGCCGACGTGCAGCTGATCGGCAACGTCGCGCAGCCGGCGACCGGCACCACGGTGACGTTCGACGACACCGGCCTGGCGACCACCGCCCAGACGCCGCTGCCGATCGGCTCGCTCGGCAAGTGGCACACCGTCGGTGATCTGAACGTCGTGCGCTACGGCGCCGCGGCTGCGATCGCGCACGGCGCGACGACCGCGACGACCGATACCTGGTACCTCTATGTCGCCGGCGGTGCGAGCGATCCGACGCTCGCGACGACGTACGACAACTACGAGTGGGCGAAGGTCGACATCACGCTCGCCGACGGCTCGCAGACCGTGAGCACGTTCGCGTACGGCATGGAGACCAACAGCACGACCGTGATGGCGTCGATCGGCGGTGGCCGCGCGTACCTCAGCGCGTACACGACCGATACGTCGGTGAAGGCCGACATCCCGGCCGACACCAACTACGTCTATTTCGGTTCGGGCATGATCAAGGGCAACGTCAACCCGGTCGCGTACAAGGGGGCCGAGGTCGTCGGCAAGGTGACGACCGCGGCGACGTCCGGCGACATGGGCACGCTGACCGCCAGCTTGTCGGCGGCGACGGTCGGCGGCGCCGGCGCGGCGACGATCGCCGGCTGGCTGTTCACGCTCGGCGGCTGGAACAGCGGTCTCACGATCTCCGGCACGTCCGCGGCAGAGCTGTGCCCGACGCTGGTCGGCGCGGCGTGCACCCCACCGGCGCACGCGAACTGGCAGGGGGGTGGCGGCGGCACGCCGACCCTCCCGCGCGTGTTGCTCGGCGTGATCGTCGAGGCGCCGTTCCTCTACGTGCTCGGCGGCAGCACGGTGTCGGGCGCGACCGACGCGACGCCGTCGACCGAGCGCACCGTGTGGTAGCGAGCTAGCGAGGCAGCTCGGCGACCGGCAGCTCGACGCCCGGCAGCTGCGTCGGGCGCAGCACGTCGCCGTCGCCGAGGCGCGCGACGTTCGCGTAGCCGTGCGCGGTCGGCTGCGAGTAGACCTCGACCGTCATCGTCGTCAGGTCGACGATCCAGTATTCGGGCACACCGGCCTGCGCGTAGATCTGCAGCTTCACGCCGCGATCCTTGCGCAGCGAGGTCTGCGAGACCTCGATCAGCAGCAGCGCGGCGCCGGGATGTTCGTCGATCGAATGATCACGACGCGCGACCGCGACATCGGGCTCCGGCTCCGACCAGTCATCCGCCGCGAACGGCAGCTGCGGACGAACCTCGAGCGACATGCCGAGTGCGATCGACAGCCGCTGCGCGAGCCACGCGCAGACGGTGCCATGTCGACCGCCCTGCGGGCTCATCTCGACGAGCATCCCGCGCAGAAGCTCGACGTGCTCGTCCTCGAACATCCCGAGGTCGACCATGCGATCGTACTCGCGCCGCGATAGCGGGCGGATGCGCTCGGGGGCGAGCTCCGACGGATCGAGCATCGCTTGCAGCATAGCAGTGCCTCCACGCCACCGCGGACTGCGATGCGCGTGCCGCCCGCAACCCGTCGAGATCACGCGCCCGCGTGTTCGCTACCGTCCGCTCGCCGGACGCATGGCCGAGATCCGGCCGGACGCTACTTCTTCGGCGCCGGCAGCTGATCGATCGGCACGCCGGTCTTCGTCGGCGCGTTGTCCTTGCTCGGCTTCTCGGTGTCGGGACCGAACGTGTTGCCGAGCGGATTCCAGCCGAACGAGGTCGCGATCAGTGCGGCGCCGAGCAGCAGATAGATGAGGCCGACGAACAGGTGCGTGCGCTTGCCCATCCGGTAGAAGCCACCCGCGAATAGGCTTCGGCTCGGTGCGGGGCGCTGCGGTGCCTCCGCGTCGTCCGGCTTCGCAGCCTCGGGCTTCATCGCAAGCCAGATGCGGTAACTGCCGAAGATGATCACCAGCAGCGCGACACCGAGCGTGACCCAGACCGGGACTCTCACAGGCAAGGCATACCACCTGCAGCAAGAGCCCGACATGTGGAAGAAGCTGTGGCTGGAGATCGCGGGCGCGCACCGGTTCGTCGTGCCGGCGCACCCGGGGATGACGTCGGAGGCCGAGCTGTCGGCGCTGCCGCGCGCGGCGCAGGCGTACATGCGCTTCTTCGGCGTCGTGCCCGGGACGCCGAAGCACTGGTCGTTCGAGCTCGCCTGGCACGGCCGGTTCCGGCTCGGACCCGACCGCCACTGGTTTCCGATCGAGGCCGTCCAGTACAACACGCGCGACCCCATCGCGCGGTTCTTTCACATGCGCGCGCGCATGGCGCACGTTCTGCCGCTGCTCGCGCGCGACACCTACCTCGACGGCCGCGGCCACATGCGCGCGAAGCTCGCGGGCATGATCCCGGTCGTCGACGAGACCGGCCTCGAGTACGACCTCGGCGAGCTCGTGACCTGGCTCGACGACGCCGTGCTGTTCGCGCCGACGATGCTGCTCGGCCCGACGACGAGCTGGCGCGACGCCGGCGACCGCGCGTTCGAGCTCGAGCTCACCGACGCCGATCGCAGCGTGAGCGCGCGCGTCCAGGTCGGCGACGACGGCGCGCCCCTCGACTTCGAGACCGAGGACCGCTTCGTCGGCGATCCCGCCGACCGCCAGCACCGGCCGATCCGCGCGCGGTGGACGACGCCGATCGAGGGCTGGCAGCAGGGGCCGCTGCCGGTCGGCGCGCGCGCGATCTGGCACCTCGCCTCCGGCGACTTCGCGTACGGCGAGTGGACGCTCGACGCGGGCAGGGTCGCCTACGACGTGCTGCCGCCGGCCGCCGCCTACGCCGCGTAAGCTCCCGATCGCGCAGGGACATCCAGGCATTGACACCTCGAGGCGTCCCGCGCCAGAGTGCTCCGACTCCCGATGCCCCGGGCGCAGCCGAAGTACAGCAATTCCGCGGCGTTTTACGACGTCGACGGAACGCTCATCAAGATCAACATCGTCCACGCGTTCGCGTTCTACGCGGCTCGCCACGCGTCGCTCGCGGAGAGCGCGCTGCGCACGGTCAAGACCGCGGCGTCGATCCCGGTGTTCTGGGCGGCCGACAAGCTGTCGCGCAAGTGGTTCAACGAGATCTTCTACCGCTCGTACGAGGGCGCGAGCGAGGACCGGCTGGTCGTGCTCGCCGAGGAGCTGTTCGAGGACGTCATCCAGCCCAACATCTACCCGCGCGCGCGCGAGCTGATCGACGAGAGCCGGCGCGCCGGGGTCCGCCAGGTGCTCGTGTCGGGCGCGCTCGACTTCACGATGCGGCCGCTCGCGCGCTACCTCGGCATCGACGATCTGATCGCGAACCAGCTCGAGTTCGTCGATCACTACGCGACCGGCAAGCTGAAGAAGCCGTTCGTCGCCGGCGCGACGAAGGCCGACATCATGCGGTCGTTCGCGAAGCAGCACGCCATCGATCTCGCCGAGTCGTGGGCGTACACCGACAGCTTCTCCGATTACCCGATGCTCGCCGCGGTCGGCCATCCGACCGCGTGCAACCCGGACTTCCGGCTGCGCGCGCTCGCCCGCAGCTACGACTGGCCCGTCCTCGATCTCGAGGAAGAACCCGCCCGCGCCGTGGCGCGCCGCCCGCAAGGCCTGGCTCGCCACATCAGGAGATCGTGATGCGCGCCATCCGCCCGAAGATCCGCTCTCGCGCCAAGGAGCACATCGTCACGATCGACACCGACTCGGCGCCTCGCCTGATGTTCTACGGCGAGAACCTGATGCTCGAGGATCTGCCGGTCGGCACGCGCGTGATCTACCCCACGCGGCCGATGACGCCGGTCGCGAACCCGCGCGCGGCGATCCGCTACGCGCTGAACCACCCCGAGGACTCCGAGCCGCTGCACGCGCTGCTGTCGCCGGGCATGAAGGTCACGATCTGCGTCGACGACATCTCGATGCCGCTGCCGATCATGCGCACGCCCGACGTGCGCGAGCTCGTGCTCGACATCGTGTGCGAGATGCTCGCCGATCACGGCGTCGACGACGTCCACATCGTGATCGCGCTCGGCCTCCACCGCAGGATGACGGAAGCCGAGATCCACCGGATGGTCGGCGACAAGGTGTTCGACGCCTACTGGCCGGATCGCCTGTACAACCACGACGGCTGCGATCCCGACGGCATGGTCGTGCTCGGTCACACCCAGAATCCACATGGCTTGGGCGAGCTGGTCGAGATGAACAAGCGGGTCGCCGACAGCGATCTCGTCATCTACGTCAACCTGAACTTCGTGCCGATGAACGGCGGCCACAAGTCGATGGCGGTCGGCCTGTGCGGCTACGAGAGCCTCAAGGCGCACCACACCCCCAAGGGGATCGTCGCGTCGAACTCGTACATGGATCCGCCGAACAGCTTCCTGTCGCACTCGTTCAAGCGCCAGGGCGAGCTGGTCGAGAAGACGCTGAAGGTCTTCCACATCGAGACCGTGCTCAACAACCGCGCGTTCGACGGCCCGCTCGGCTTCCTCAACAAGAACGAGGACGACTTCACCGAGGCCGATCGCCTGAAGTACCAGGCGATGAAGTGGACGCTCGACAAGCTGCCGTTCGCGGCGCGCCGCGAGATCTTCATGCGCACGCCGGCCGCGTACGAGCTGATCGCCTGCTACGCGGGCGCCTGCGATCCGACGCACGACCGCACGCTCGCGAAGCAGAACGAGCAGAACTGCGTCGAGGTCGACGG
>JBLMXA010001010.1:0-4589 GCA_050257515.1 Acidobacteriota bacterium
GGCGCGGCGATCGGCGCCGCGTACGGCGGTGCGATCGCGGTGACCGCGTCGAGCGGTCCCGGCATCGCGCTCATGGGCGAGGCGATCGGGCTCGGCGTGATGACCGAGCTGCCGCTCGTGATCGTCAACGTCCAGCGCGGCGGCCCGTCGACGGGCCTGCCGACGAAGACCGAGCAGAGCGACCTGTACCAGGCGCTCTACGGCCGCAATTGCGAGGCGCCGATCCCGGTGCTCGCCGCCAAGAGCCCGGGCGACGTCTTCTACTGCGCGATCGAGGCCGTGAAGATCGCGACGCGCTACATGGTGCCGGTGATGCTGCTGTCCGATGGCTACATCGCGAACGGCAGCGAGCCGTGGCCGCTGCCGAACCTGTCGACGCTGCCGCGCTTCGACGTCGAGCACCGCACCGATCCGAACAACTACTTCGTCTACCAGCGCGACGAGAAGACGCTCGCGCGCGCGTGGGTCGTGCCCGGCACGCCCGGCCTCGAGCACCGCATCGGCGGCATCGAGAAGGACGCGCTGACCGGCAACATCTCGTACGCGCCGGACAACCACGAGAAGCAGACGCGCGTGCGCCAGGAGAAGGTCAACCGCGTCGCCCAGGACATCGGCGAGCTCGACTTCGCCGGCCCCGAGTCGGGCGACGTGCTCGTCGTCGGCTGGGGCGGCACGTACGGCGCGCTCCGCCAGGCGCAGCAGGCGCTCGCGGCGCAGGGCAAGAAGGTCGGCCACGCGCAC
Organism: Acidobacteriota bacterium; assembly: GCA_050257515.1. Taxonomy (GTDB): domain Bacteria; phylum Myxococcota_A; class Polyangia; order Haliangiales; family Haliangiaceae; genus JABFXX01. The sequence continues at coordinate 742 of JBLMXA010001010.1, forward strand.
CTGCGCTGGCTGTCGCCGCTCGAGCCCGGCCTCGCGAAGGTGATCCGCAACTTCAAGCACGTGCTGGTCGCCGAGCTGAACATGGGGCAGCTGCGCACGCTCCTGCGCGCGCAGTTCCTCGTCGACGCGGTCGGCCTCAACAAGATCCAGGGCCAGCCGTTCAAGGTGCGCGAGGTGATCGCCGCGGTCGACGCGCTGATCCCCGCCACGAACAAGTCCGTTGCCGCGCAGGTGATGCAATGAGCGACCCCGTCAAGGTCAAGCTGAGCAAGAAGGACTTCGAGTCCGATCAGGACGTCCGCTGGTGCCCGGGCTGCGGTGACTACGCGATCCTCGCGACGGTCCAGCGCACGCTCGCGCAGCTGCAGGTCAAGCGCGAGAACACCGTGTTCATCAGCGGCATCGGCTGCTCGAGCCGGTTCCCGTACTACATGAAGACCTACGGCTTCCACACGATCCACGGCCGCGCGCCGGCGATCGCGAGCGGCCTCAAGGTCACGCGCCCCGAGCTCGACGTGTGGGTGATCACCGGCGACGGCGATGGCCTGTCGATCGGCGGCAACCACATGATCCACGCGCTCCGGCGCAACATGGATCTCAAGATCATCCTGTTCAACAACCAGATCTACGGCCTGACGAAGGGCCAGTACTCGCCGACGAGCGCGCTCGGCACGCGCGCGGCATCGACGCCGGTCGGCTCGGTCGACCACCCGGTCAACCCGATCTCGCTCGCGCTCGGCGCCGGCGCGTCGTTCGTCGCGCGCGCGGCGGACACCGACGCCAAGCTGCTCGCGTCGATCCTCGACGCCGCGTACAAGCACAAGGGCTCCTGCTTCATCGAGATCCTCCAGAACTGCCCCGTGTTCAACGACGGCGTGTGGGAGGGCGTGAAGGACGATCCGGCGCACAAGCAGATCGCGCTCGCCGAGGGCAAGCCGCTCGTGTTCGAGGGCGGCACGAAGGGCATCAAGCTCGGCGCCGGCCTGAAGCCGGAAGTGTGCGACGCGAGCGACAAGGACGTGCTCGTCCACACCGACAAGGGCTCGTTGCTCTACGGCAACCTGCTCGCCCAGCTCGTGCAGCCGGAGTTCCCGATGCCGATGGGCGTGCTCTACAGCGCCGAGAAGGCGACGTACGAGCAGCTCGCGATCGCCCAGGTCGACGACGCGATCGCCAAGCAGGGCAAGGGCGATCTCGACAAGCTGATGTACTCGGGCATGGTGTGGGAAGTCGGCGCCGACGGCACGCGGCACTGATCACTTGAAGATGTCGACGTGCGGCACGCCGTCCTCGGTGATGTAGCCGCGGTACATGCCGGGCGTGTTGAACGCCATCGTCCAGTGGCCGTCCGCGTCGAGCGCGATCACGCCGCCGTCGCCGCCGACCGGCGGTAGCTCGCGCATCACGACGTCGTCGGCGGCCGCGGCGAGCGGCGCGTGCGTGTACTCGACACGCGCGCAGATGTCGTGCGCGACCGTGTAGCGGATGAACAGCTCGCCGTGGCCGGTCGCCGACACGCCGCAGTGCGCGTCGGCGTAGGTGCCCGCGCCGATGATCGGCGAGTCGCCGACGCGGCCGTAGCGCTTGTTCGTGATGCCGCCCGTCGACGTGCCGGCGGCGAGCGCGCCCGTGCGATCGAGCGCGACGGCGCCGACCGTGCCGAAATGGTCGTCGACCAGCGCCTTCTGCAGCTCCTGCCAGCGCTCCTCGGTGCGGAAGTACGACGGATCGACGCGCTCGATGCCGGCCGTCTGCGCGAACGCCTCGGCGCCGGCGCCGACGAGCATGACGTGGCGGCCATTCGCCATCACCGCCTTCGCGAGCAGGATCGGATTCTTGATCGTGCGCACGCCGGCGACCGCGCCGGCGGTGCGCGCGCGGCCGTCCATCAGCGCGGCGTCGAGCTCGTTGACGCCGTCGTGCGTGAACACCGCGCCCTTGCCCGCGTTGAACCGCGGCGAGTCCTCGAGGATGACGATCGCCGCGGTGACGGCGTCGGTGCTCTTGCCGCCTCGGGCGAGCACGGCATGGCCCGCGCGCAGCGCGCGCTCGAGGTCGGCGCGGATCAGCGCCTCGCGCTCGGGCGTCAGCTTGTCGCGCGTGATCACGCCGGCACCGCCGTGGAGCACGAGCCCCCACGCCATGTGCGGTGCGGGCTTCGCAGCAGGTGTCGCGGGCGGCGGCGTGGTGCAGGCAGCGACGAGCAGGGCGGCGACGACGAGCCGGATCACGCGGCGACGATCGCACGCTTGCACGAATCGCGCAGCAGACCGCGCATCACTAGATCTTCACGGAATCCGCGCGCCCGTGTTCCGATACTAGGGACATGCGCGCCCTACTCGCTGCCCTGCTCGTCGGCGGATGTGCCATCGGCGCTCCGCCCGGCTTCTCACCCGGCGACACCTGGACGATGCCTCTCGTCGAGCCGCTGCACGGCGGCCGGCTGCTCGTGCCGGTCATGGTGCACGGCAAGGGGCCGTACCTGTTCGCGCTCGATCGCGACGCGCTCACCGCGACCGCGGGCGCGTTCGTGCCCGACAACCAGCACATCTGGAGCGTCGTCGATCCGGAAGTCGCCAACGACGCGGGCGTCCAGGTGCTCGGCCAGACGCGCGTCGACGACTACGGCGACACCACGCATCCCGCGTTCGTCATCGAGCTCACGGACGTCGAGGTCGGCACGCTGACGCGCAGCCTCGTGCGCGTCGCGGTCGAACCGAAGCCGCACATGTTCGACGAGGACGGCCGCCGCATCTACGGTGTGCTCGGTCGCGACCTGATCGCCGACTCGCTCGTGTTCGGGTTCGATCGCGACAAGGGGATCGCGTGGCTGCAGACGCAGCAGGCGTTCAAGCCGCCCGCCGGAGCGAGCGTGCTGACGCTGTCGGACGTCGCGGAGAACGGCGCGAAGGTGATCTGGCAGCCGGTCGTCGAGAACACGAAGCTCGGCGGCGCGGTCGTCGACATGCACCCGGACTTCTCGACGGTCGTCAGCCAGCTCGTCACCGACCGGTGGGGGCCCGCGCGTCTGGCGGCCGCGCCGTCGAACCTGACGCTCGTCGATTCGGCCGGAGTCACCCGCAAGGCCGGTCCGCTCGCGGCCGGCGACATCACCGCGGGCGGCGTGCCCTCGCACGTCACGTTCGCGGCGTACAACGATGCGCGACACCCGCTGTATCACCTCGACGGCACGCTCGGCCTCGACTTCTTCCGGCCGTTCGACGTCGCGGCGGACTGGCATCACGGCAAGATCTATCTGACGCCGCGAGCCGACACGCCGCAGACGCGCGCGCTGCGGTTCTCGCGGTGGGGCCCGCTGGTACCGAGCTGCGGCGACGGCGGCTGCGTGAAGCTCGAGCTCGCGACCTCGAGCGATGGCCCGGTGCTGGCGGTCCGCCCGGCAGGGCCGCCCGCGCACGATCTCGAGGTCGTCGTCGCCGCGACCAGCAAGAGCGGCGCGGTGCTGCCGACGCTCGAGCTCAACCTGCCGGCGGGGACCGGAGGCTTCGACGCCCACCTCGACACCCGCTACGAGCAGGCCAAGCTCGAGGTCGTCGACGCCAGCCCATTCCCGCGCATGTGCGCGACCACGCAGGGATGTCTGATGATCGAGTCAGCGCTGCCGCGATGACTTGACGCGGCGGGGCAGCAAGGCAAGATCGCCCCCTCATGTCCGAGTACGTGGTCTCCCCCGAGCATGTCGAGAAGACGATCGCCGCGTTCACCCGCCTCGACCAGCGGGGCGACAAGCGCGCGATGAACAAGCTCGCGCAGCGGCTGCAGAAGGAGCAGCCGTTCCTGCTGCAGTACGCGGCCGCCATGCGCACCGAGCACGGCGACGCGGTCGG
>JBLMXA010001011.1:0-27460 GCA_050257515.1 Acidobacteriota bacterium
AGATCGCGATGGACGATGCCGCGCTCGTGCAGCGCCGCGAGCCCCGCCGCGATCTGGCGGACGAGCGGCCGCGCCCATCGCGCGTCGCCCCAGCGGTCGCGGTGGTCGGCGAGCGACCCGCCGCCGACGAGCGGCATCACGAGGAACAGCGTGCCGTCGGCGACCCCGACGTCGAGCACGGGCACGAGGTTCGGGTGGCTCGCCTGCGCCGCGATCTGCGCCTCGCGCGCGAACCGCGCGAGCAGGTCGGCGTCGGCGTGGCCGCGCAGGGTCTTGAGCGCGAGCCGCTGGCCGTCGGCGAGCCGCTCGACCTCGTACACCGCGCCCATGCCGCCGGCGCCGATCCGCCGCACGACGCGGTAGCGGCCGTCGATCACGCGCCCGGCTTCGATCGCGACGCGCGGGTTCGACAGCTTCGCGAGCGCCTCCGACAGCTCGCGCGAGCGCTCGGCGACCTGGTGGCGCAGCTCGTCGGCCGCGGCCTCGAGCGCGCGCTGCCGCTCGACGTGCTGGCGGGCGAGCACGGCCGCCTGCGCCGCCGCGATTGGCAGCACGCCGAGGCCGACCGTGTGCACGCCGGCGAACGGGCTGCGGCCGGTCGTCAGCCACACGTACTCGAGCACGACGCCGACGAGCGCGAGTCCCAGCCCGGCGAGCAGCAGCAGCGCATCGGTGCGCCGCGCGCGGTCGCGCGCGAGCCCGATGTAGCGCGCGATCACGTAGACGACGACGGCGTTCGTGAACAGCCCCTGCACCGGGAACAGCAGCAGCGCCGCGCGCATCCACACGAGCACCAGCGCGTGCGCGGCGATCAGCGCGCCGCCGAGCCACAAGAACGCGCGGCGCGGCGGCCCGAGGTCGTTCGAGAGGTGGAGGAAGTACAACAGGCCGAGCACGAGCACGTTGCCGCACGCGTTGATCACGATGGACGCGCCGTCGGGGCCGAGCACGCGATCGAGCACGCCGAGCAGGTTCAGCGGCATCACGGTCGCGCAGAACGCTTGCACCGCGAGCGCTGCGTGGTCGCGGCGGCGGCGGTCGAGCGCGTACAGGATGCCGAACAGGAACCCGAACAGCGCGATCACCGTCGCCTCGATGATCGCCGCGTTGCGGTTGAACGCGGCGACGGCGTCGCCGCCCTCGCGCTCGCCGGCGACCAGCGCGGGCGCGGTGCCGAACCCGGAGACCGTCGACATGTCGAAGTGCGCGGTGAGCACGAGCGTGACGCGGTCGCGCTCGGGGACGAACGCGAAGCGGTGCTCGCCGACCGCGACGTCGCCGCGATCGCGCACCGGCGTGCCATCGACCTCGAGCCCGAGCCGGCCGTGGAAGCAGTCGATCGCGAGCGTGACGGGCGCGCCGGGCGTGACGCTCGCCTCGGTGCTCAGGTGGTAGTCGAGCTCGTGCGCCGGCAGCGCGCGGTGCAGGTTGGCCGGCAGCTCGACCGCGCGCGCGCCCGGCAGTCCGGTGACGTCGAGCTGCCACCGCCGGAGCGGCTGGCCCTCGCTGCCGCAGGCGCTGACGAGAGCCAGCACGACGAGCGCACGCACCGTCGCTCAGGATCGGTGCCCGCCGCGCAGCTGTCAACTCGCCTAGATAGGCGCGCCGAGCTCCTCGAGCAGCTCGGCGCGATCCTCGGGCGACAGCCGGCTGCGCTGCATCAGCTGCGCCATCCAGTCCGCCGTCGCGGTGGGGTCCGTCAGGTGATCGAGCGTCCACCCGAACGTGCAGCCCGGATGCAGCGACTCGCCGGCGTCGATCACGATGCGCAGCGCGCCGGGGTCGATCGTGCCGTCGCACTGCGTGCACACGAGCGCGGCGTGCCCGCGCTCGGCGTGCGGCCCGAGCTCGGACATCACCGGCTGCGGCTCGTCGATGACCGGGTTCGCCTTCGGCTTGGGGCGCCCGATCGCTTTCGCCGCCGGCTTCTTCGCCGGTGCCTTCTTCTTCGCGACGCCTGTCTTCGTCTTCGCTTTGGCCATCACGGCATCTTGGGCTCGAGGCCCATCTCCCGGATCAGGTGCTTCGCCCCGTCGAGGAGATCCATGGTCCAGATCATGTAGCGCGCGTCGACGTGGATCGTGCGGGTGGTCGCGCCGTTGAACACGACATCCGACGCGAGACCTTCCTTGTTGCCGTCGAACGCGAGCCCGACGAGCTCGCCCTTGTCGTTGAGCGTCGGCGACCCCGAGTTGCCGCCGGTGATGTCGAGATCCGACTCGAAGTCGATCGGCAGCTCGTTGTTGAGCGCCGGATCCGCGTAGGGGCCGTACTTCTTCGCCTTGATCGCGTCGAGCAGCTTCTGCGGCGCGTTGAACGGATCCTTGCCGGTGTCCTTCGCGAGGATCTGCGACGCGATCGTGAACGGCCAGTCCGCGATCTCCTTCGAGTCCGGCTTGAGCGACTTGATCGTGCCATACGTGATGCGCAGCGTGGAGTTGGCATCCGGCGCGAGCGCACCGCCGAGCACCTCCTTCATCGCCTCGGTGTAGAGCGGCAGCACGAGCAGCTTCTCGCCCGCGCGCGCGTCGGTCTTCTTCTCCTCGGCCTTGACGATCGGCCACACGCGCAGGGCGGCCTGCACGAACGGATCCTTCGACGCCTTGAGCTCCTTCATCGTGCCCTTCGTGAGCAGCTCGATGCGCAGCTTCTCGTCCTCGAGCGCCGGCGCCTTGTACCAGGCGTCGAGCGTCTTATCGATGAACCGCTCGTCGATCTTCTGGCCCTTCTTCGCGTTCAGCAGCGTCGCGAGCCACGGCCGCTCCGATTCCTGCAGCTGCAGCGCGCGCACGAGCGAGAGCTTGAACACGGCACGATCGATCACGCGGTCGAACTGCTTCGCGAACTGCTTCTGGCCGGCGGTCGCGTGCGGCAGGTCGCGGTCCTGATAGCCCGGCTTGCGGTCCGGATCCTTCTTCGCGCGCTCCTCGGCCCACCGCGTGAGGCCGAGCGCCGTGCCCAGCAGCTGCGAGCCGCCGAACGCGACGCGGCGGTCGAAGTCGACGCGCGCCGTGCGCCGCTCCTCCGCGAGGATCGACTCGAGCTTGTCGATGCCCTGCTTGAACTTCTCGTGGCCGGGCTGCGCGGCCCAGTCCTTCGTTCGCTTGTCGAGATCGTCCTTCTGCGCGACCAGCTCGGGGTTCTTCTGGAAGCCCTGCAGCACGCCCTGGTACTTCTCGAGCGCGTTCTGGATGTACTGCTTCTGCACGGTCGCCTTCTCGACGCGCTCCTTGTCGGCGTCGTTGAGGAACGACTCGGCGAGCTTGTAGCGCTCGGTGAAGAACGCGATCAGGTACGGGTAGAACCACTCGAGGTCGTGCTTGACCTCGCTCGCGGTCGCGGTGCGATCCGTCCTGGCCGGGTAGCCGGTGACCATCACGAAGTCGCCCGCCTTGACGCCGGCGGTCGAGACCTTGAGCCAGTGCTTCGGGTGGTACGGCACGTTGTCGGCCGAGTAGTCGGCGGGCTTGCCGTCCTTGCCGACGTACGCGCGATAGAACGACCAGTCACCGGTGTGACGCGGCCACTCCCAGTTGTCGATCTCGCCGCCGTAGTCGCCGACCGTGCGCGCGGGCGCGTAGACGAGGCGGACGTCGCGGATCTCCAGCATCTCGATCAGCTGGTACTCGCCGCCCTGGAAGAACGACGACACCTGGCAGCGGATGCCCGGGCGATCCTTCTCGCACGCGGCGACCAGCTGCTTCATGCGCTTCTCGCTGTCTTCCTTGCGCGCGATCGGGTCCTTGATCGCGTCGAGGCCGTCGCGCATGTCGTGGGTGACGTCCTTGTACGCCTGCACCACCATCACGCGCGCCGCCGGGCCCGCGCTCGGCTCGTCCTTCGTCGTCTTCGCGAGGAACCCGTCCTCGATGTAGTTGTGGGTCTTGTCGGAGTTGAGCTGCAGCGCGCCCTGCACGCAGTGATGGTTCGTGACGATCAGGCCCTCGGGCGACACGAACGACGCCGTACAGCCGCCGAGCCACACGACCGCGGCGAGCGGCGCCTCGAGCGGGTTCGCCAGCGTCTTCGCGTCGAGCTTGACTCCCATCTTCTGGAAGTTCGCGACGTGCTGCGGGAGCGTCATCTGCGCCGGCATCCACATGCCGCCCGGATCCTGGTACTGCTGGCGGAACGCGAGGAACGGATCCGGCTGGGCCGTCGCCGCCGCGCCACCGCCCTGGCTCATCGTGTCGTGCTTGGCGGTGCCGAGCGGTTCGCCGCTCGTCGTCGCGTTCTTGTTCGCGCCACCGCACGCGGCCACGAGCGCGGTGCAGAACAGTGCCTTGCGCATCATGGCGGCGACATACCACACCGCCTCGACCGTCGCTCAGAGCGCCGACAGGAAGTTGACCAGGTCGGCCTGGTCCTGCGCCGACAGCCCGATGTTGAAGCGTCCGTTGTAGAACGCGACCACGTCGGCGAGCGACGCCGCGCTGCCGTTGTGGAAGTACGGCGCACGCATCGCCAGCCCGCGGAGGATCGGTCCCTTGAACTTGCCGATATCGGCAAACTTGCCACTGATCAGGGCGCGGCCCGGGTCGGTCGTCTGCACGGTCGCACCGGTGGTGTTCTGCTGGAACGTGTACAGCGGCAGGTCGGGCGTACGGCGCGATGCATCGGCGATGCCGATGTTGATCGGCAGGCCGACCGTGTGGTCGCCGACGTTCGGCGCGTCGTGGCACAGCGTGCACGTGCCGGTGATCGACGGCTGGCCGAGCTTGTCGTTGAGGCCGGCGACGCCGCTGACCGTGAACTGGCGCGAGTTGAAGATCTGCTGGCCTCGGTAGATCGAGTAGCGCCGCTGCGACGCGGCGTCGGTGAGCGGCGTAGCCGGCGGCGCCCACGCGTCGAACAGCGTCATCGCGTTCGGGTCGAACGCGGCGTTCGTCGGGTTGCCGCCGAGCGGATCGTTGATGCCGATGTAGAACTGCTGGTTCGCGAGGTTCGCCGGGCCACCGGTCGCGCCGTCCTTCGAGAGCGGGCCGGCGACGCTGTCGAGCGTCTGCGCCGTGAACAGCGCGTTCTCGAACTGCTCGATCGACTGCATCTGGTTCGGATCGGTGCCGGTCGCCTGCGCGTGGCCGAGCGTCGCGTCGGTCGCCTGGTGGACGAGGTCGCTCGCGATGTCGGTCGCCGACGACGTCTCGCGGCCGTCCCACATCACCGTCGCGAGGAACGGGAGGTTGGTCGACGGCAGCGGGCGCCGGAACAGCGACAGCTCGGTCGCGCTCGCGTAGTGGTACGGATCGTCGACGGCGACGAGCGTGAAATCGGCGCCGGCGGGGATGCCGATGCCGACGCGGATCAGGCCCTTGTTCAGCAGCATCGCGAACGCGGTCTGCCGCGCGGCGACGGTGGAGACGTCGGCGGTCGGCGAGACCGAGCCGTCGTTCATGCTGAAGATCGGATCGGTGCCGCCGGTCGCCTGGAAGCGCGCCTGCACGCCGGCCGGCGTGATCGTCCAGCCCTGCGCCTGCACGTGGCAGATCGCGCAGGTGCGGCCGTTCGTGCCGAGCGACGCGAAGAACGCGTTCGAGGTGTCGATCGCGCCTGCCGCGTCGAAGGTATCCCCGAAGCCCGTGGCGTCCTTCGACCCGTGGGCGGCGCTGGCCGTCAGCTCGCTGCTCGGCGAGCCGTCGTTGAAGATGCCGATATCCGCCACGCAGCCAGACACCAGCACCGATACTGCGAACCACCCGATGCGCGTCATCGCGCGCAATCTGTGCAGCGCGTGTGCCATGTAGCTCACATGATTTGTTGGGATGTTACGGGATGTCAGAGGGTGGAGTCGCGTGTAGGTATTGCGGCAATCCGCTGCGATCACTAGGGCCGTCTGTCCCCATGGGCGGGGAAAAACGCCCATCCACTCCCTGCTCACTCGTCCAGCGCGAGGCTCGCGAAGAACGACTTCACCTCGTCCTTCGGCACGACCTGGCGGGCCTCCTCCGCGAGGTCGCGGATCTCGAGCAGCTCGTCCGGGATCTCCAGCAGGAACCGCGACGGCGTCCGCTGCATCGACCGCCCGCGCGACACCCGCGTGCACGCACGGGTCAGGTACAGCTTGCGCTGCGCGCGCGTGATGCCGACGTAGCAGAGCCGGCGCTCCTCGCTGATGTCGGTGACGTGGTCGGGATCGGTGACGTCGGTCGCCTGTGGGTTGAGCGAGCGCGCGTGCGGGAGCAGCTCCTCCTCGAGCCCGATCATGAAGCACACCGGGAACTCGAGGCCCTTCGCGCCGTGCAGCGTCGTCAGCACGACCTTCTCGCCGGTGTCGTGCTTCTCCTCGTCGCGCGAGTCGAGCGACAGCATGCGCAGGTACTCGGCGAGCTGGTCCGCGCCCTTGCCGCGCTGCGCGAAGCGAGCGAGCGAGCCGAGCAGGCCCTCGACGTTGTCGATCCGGCGCTGCGCCGCGGACAGGCTCGGCGATGCGGCGCGCAGGTCGTCGTGGAGCCCGATGTCCTCGATCAGCCCGCGCGTCACGTGCACGAGATCGGCGCCGCTCGTCAGCCCGGCGGCGAGCCGTGCGATCGCGGTGCGGAACGCCTCGATCCCGGCGCGCGCGGCGCCGTGGACCTCGGTCGTCGCGAGCACGCCCCAGAGCGTCGCGTGCTGCGCGTGCGCGGCGGCGACGAGCTTCTCGACGGTCGTCGCGCCGATGCCGCGCGCCGGATAGTTGATCACGCGGCGCAGCGCGAGCTCGTCGCGCGGGTTGAGCGCGACGCGCAGGTACGCGATCACGTCCTTGACTTCCTTGCGCTCGAAGAACTGCTGGCCGCCGTACATGACGTACGGCACCTCGGCCGCGCGCAGCTCCTCCTCGAGGACCTTCGCCTGCAGGTTCGAGCGGTACATCACCGCGACGTCGCTCCACCGGCGGCCCTCGTCGCGCAGCCGCCGGATCTCGCGCGCGATCCACTTCGCCTCGTCCTCGGCGGTCGCGGCGACCGCGTGCGTGATGAGCTCGCCGGCGGGCATCTGCGACCACAGCGTCTTGCCGTGGCGCTTCGCGTTGTTGGCGATCACCTCGTTCGCGGCGGCGAGGATGTTCTTCGTCGACCGGTAGTTCTGCTCGAGCTTGACGATCTTCGCGCCCGGGAACAGCTCGCCGAACCGCAGGATGTTCGTGGGATCGGCGCCGCGCCAGCTGTAGATCGACTGGTCGTCGTCACCGACGACGCACAGGTTGCCGTGGAGCGCGACGAGTTGCTTCACCATCTCGAGCTGCGCGCGGTTGGTGTCCTGGAACTCGTCGACCATGACGTAGCGGAAGCGCTCGGCCCAGCGCTGGCGCGCGGCGTCGTCGCGCTGCCACAGCCGCACCGGCTCGACGATCAGATCGTCGAAGTCGAACGCCGCGCACGCGCGCAGCGCCTCCTGGTACTTCGGATAGGCATGGCGCGTGATCTCGTCGTAGTCGTCCGCCGGGTTGCCCTCGTACTCGTCGGGCGAGATGAACGCGTTCTTCGCGAGCGAGATCCGCGTCTGCACCGCCTTCACGTCGTACCGGCGGTCGCCGTCGTGGAGCTGGCGCATCGCCTCGCGCAGCGCGCCTAGCTGGTCCGATTGATCGTAGATCGCGAACCCGCGCGGCAGCCCGAGCGCCTTGCGCTCCATGCGCAGGATCTGGAGGCCGAGCGCGTGGAACGTGCCGATCGTGAGCTGCCGCGCGGTCTCCTTGTCCTGCAGCAGCGCCGCGATGCGCTCGCGCATCTCCTCGGCGGCCTTGTTCGTGAACGTCACCGCGCAGATCTCGTGCGGCGGCACGCCCTGCGCGAGCAGGTGCGCGATGCGGAACGTGATCACGCGCGTCTTGCCCGAGCCGGCGCCCGCGAGCACGAGGATCGCGCCATCGCGGTGGCTCGCCGCCTCGTACTGCGGCGGATTGAGCTTGCTGAGGTCGACCACGAGACCGAAAGTGGAGCGAGCCAGCGAACGCTGGCTCGCGGGATAGACGCTACGGATCCGCGTGCGCGCCGTCAACGGGTGGATGCTACGCTCCGGACGTGGATCGCTACGAGGCGCTCGTCGCGTCGCTGCGCGAGGAGATCCCCGGGTTCCGGATCGTCCACAAGCACGAGTCGCGGCTGCACCGCGCGATCGACGTCGCGCTGCGCGTCGTCACGCTCGGCCGCATGCGCGAGTACCTCGACTCGTACCAGACGACGATCGGCAAGACCGTGTACGTCACCCGCGACTGGAACGACTGGGATCCCGATCGCCGCTACGTCACGCTCCGCCACGAGGCCGTCCACCTGCGCCAGTTCCGAAGGCTGACGCTGCCGGTGATGGCCGTGCTGTACGTGCTGCTCCCGCTGCCGATGGGGCTCGCCTACTTCCGGGCACGCTTCGAGATGGAGGCGTACGAGGAGACGCTCCGCGCGTCCGCCGAGGTGTACGGGATCGGTTATGCCGGGGGTAGCGAGCTGCGCGATCACGTCATCGAGCAGTTCGTGAGCGCGAGCTACGGGTGGATGTGGCCTTTTCGGCGCCAGCTCGAACGATGGTACGATCGCGTCCTGAGCACCCTGGGCAGCGCGTGAGCGATCCGATCGTAGGCATCGACCTCGGCACCTCGAACTCGGTCGTCGCATATGCCGAGGCCACCGGCAGCGTGCGAGTGCTCGCGGACGAGGCCGGCAACAAGATCCATCCGTCGGTCGTGTCGTTCCACCCGAGCGGCGGGGTCGTCGTCGGCGCGGCGGCGAAGCAGCGCAAGGTCATCGATCCGAAGAACACGATCTTCTCGGCGAAGCGGCTGATCGGCCGCGGCTACGACTCGCCGGAGGTGCAGACCGCGAAGAAGCGGATGCCGTACGAGATCAAGGAGGGCGCGAACCACGCGCCGGTGATCGCGACGCGCGCCGGCGAGTACGCGATCCCGGAGATCTCGGCGATCGTGCTCGATCACATGCGCAACGTCGCGGCGAGCGCGCTCGGCGAGCCGGTCAACCGCGCGGTCGTGACGGTGCCCGCGAGCTTCAACGACGCGCAGCGCTCGGCGACCGCGACCGCCGGCTCGATCGCCGGCCTGTCGGTCGTGCGCGTGCTCAACGAGCCGACCGCCGCCGCGCTCGCGTACGGTCACACGCGCCAGCTGCACGAGGTGATCGCGGTCTACGATTTCGGCGGCGGCACGTTCGACATCACGATCCTCAAGCTGGCCGATCAGGTGTACGAGGTGCTCGGCACGGGCGGCGACACGTTCCTCGGCGGCGACGATCTCGACGAGCGACTCGTCGATCGCATGGTCGAGAAATTCCTGCTCGAGCAGCGCATCGACCTGCGCACGAACGAGGTCTCCATGATGCGCCTGCGCGCGGTCGCCGAGCAGACGAAGATCGAGCTGTCGCGCCGCTCGCGCGCGGTCGTGCGCATCGACGAGATCGCCTACGGGCCGAGCGGCAAGCCGCTCGACCTGCAGATCGAGATCACGCGCGACGAGTTCGTGCACCAGATCGCCGACATCGTCGACCGCACGTTCCCGGTGTGCGAGGAGGCGCTGCGCTACGCCGGCCTCGACCTCACTGGCATCGCCGACGTCATCCTCGTCGGCGGCACGACGAAGATCCCCTACGTGCGCGATCAGGTGAGCCGGTTCTTCAACAAGGCGCCGCGCACCGACGTCAGCCCCGAGGACGCGGTCGCGCTCGGCGCCGGGCTGCAGGCCGTCGCGCTCGAGCGGATCCTGAAGCGCAAGTCGCCATCGCGCCAGCCGACCGACACCGAGCCCCACACCCATGCCGCCGACGAGGACACGCTCGACGGGCCGACCGAGGACCTGAATCACCTGCTCGGCGAGCAGACCGAGGAGACGCCTGCGAGCAAGAAGCGGTCGACCGCCGGCTACAGCGAGGTGATGCGCACCGCCGAGCCGTCGCGCCACGGCGAGCGCCCGGTCGAGCGCGGCCACACGATCGATCGCATCGACGATCGCGGCCCGCTGCCCGCCGCGGCGACGCCGATCGGCCGCATCACCGCGCGCGCCCCGACGGCCCAGGCCATGCGCACGCTGCCGGGCACCGCGGTGCCCGGCGACGTCGCGCGCGCCGACTCGAAGCCGGTCGCCGCGCCGCCGCCGGTGCCATCGAAGGTCAAGACCGCGCAGTCGGTCCCGGTCCCGGTGCCGAGGCCGCCGTCGCCGCCCGCCGTCCCGGCGGCCCCTCCGCAGGCCAAGACGCTCGTGCTCGACCCCGAGCCACCGCTCGAGGAGATCGAGCTCGCGCCCTCGAGCACGGCGAAGGGGTTCGCGCCGGTGCAGCCGCAGACGTATCCGGTGATGGCACCGGTCGCGGTCACGCCGGTCGTGAGGCCCGCCGCGTCGGCCGCACCGACGATGATCGCGCCGCCGGCGCCGCTGCCCGCCGGCCCCGTCGTGCTCGACGTGACGCCGCGCGGGCTCGGCATCGGCACCGTCGCCGGCTTCTGCGAGGAGCTGATCCGCCGCAACTCGCGCGTGCCGACCGAGATCCGCAAGCTGTTCACGACCTCGCGCGACAAGCAGGACACCGTGCGCATCGTCGTCGTGCAGGGCGAGTCGCGGCGCATGGAGGCGAACCTCGTGATCGGCGATCTCACGCTGGCGGATCTGCCGCCGCGGCCGCGCGGCGAGACCTCGATCGAGGTCACGTTCCTGCTCGACGCGAACGGCATCCTGCAGGTCCGCGCGCGCGACGCGCATACCGGCCGCGAGCAGCACGCGTCGCTCGACATCGTGGGCGCCATGCCGCAGGAGGACGTCGCGGCGTCGCGCGAGCGGCTCTCGGCGCTGCGCCGCTAGGCGCGGCACGGATTGGCCGCCAAGTCGCCTAGGACGCCAAGACAGACGCCAAGATCTTCTAGAAATTTGTCTTGGCGTGCATGGCGTCTTGGCGGCTCCTTACTCGCCGCCCTCGTCGGGATCGCCGGTCTTCGCCTTGTCCTTCTTGACCGCGCCGCGCGTCTTCTTCGTGCTCTTCTCGCTCTTCGCAGGCTTGTCGTCGCCGGCATCGCCCTTGTCGGCGGCCTCCGGCTTCGCGGCGCCCTCGTTGCCGGTGCACCAGGGCATCTTGATCAGTTTCTTCGGATCCTCGGCGAGCGACTTCGGGTTGACCACGGCGAGCTCGCCGAGACGGTCGTCGCGCAGCATGACGAGCAGGTTCGTCTTGCCCATCACGGCGGTCGCGCCGATCAGCGGAGCGAACGCGGTCGTCGCGCTGCCCTTGCACTTGTCGGTGACCTTGTCGCCGTCCGTCCAGTAGGCGTCGAGCTCGGCGGCCTTGCACGCGATCTTCGGCAGCTTGCGGACGGCCTTCGCGCGCTTGCCGTTCGATACCTCGTACGACGTCATCGTCGTGAAGCCGCGCTCGGCGATGCCGACGTGGTCCTGATCGAGGATCGAGAACGAGCCGTGATACGTCGAGAGCGGCTTGTCGTCCTTGCCGATGCCGACGAGCGGGCCCTGCGCGGTGCCATCGGTCTTGAACTGCCACACGCCGGTGAACGGCTTGCCTTGCTCGCCGCCCTCGACGAAGATCGAATCGCCGACGAAGTACACCGCGCTCGCGTCGCCGGTGACGCCCTTGTCACCCGTGACCGCGAACTGCCCCTGGTGCTCCTTCGACTTCGCGTCGAACACGTGCACGCTGTCTCCGACGAGCACGGCGACCTTCGAGCCGTCGAGGTTCCACGCCATGTGCGCGACGTCGCCGCCCTTCGCGTCCTTCGGCAGGCAGAAGCCGCGCGCGCAGTTGTCCGTCAGCTTGACGTCGATGTCGTGGCCGGGCAGCGGCCTCGGATCCTGGTACGTGAGCCCGCCCGAGCCGAGATCGACCTTCCAGCAGCCGACGACCCCGAGCAGCCGCGACTTGTCGGTGTCGACGGCGCACACGATCGCGTCCTTGCCGATGGCGGCGAGATCGAGGCGAGGCGCGCCGTCGTCCTTGAGCGCGACCGGCAGGCAACTCGAGCCCTCGGGCACGATCTTCGTCGCCTCGTCGTGACGCTTCTTCTCGCGGTCCGCCTCGGTCTCCGGCGGAGGCGCCTTCGACGCGTGATCGTCGTTCACGACAGGCTTGCTGGCGGTCTTCTTGCCGCCGCCTCCACACGCCGCCAAGAGGACCAGAGGGAGCGCGCGGCGCAGCGATTTGTGACCCACCATGGCGATCGTTGTACGATCGGAGGGGAGCTGATACAAGAAGCCGTGACACGCCGCGCGCGGGTCGAGCGCAACACGAAGGAGACGCAGATCAGCGTCGACGTCGCGCTCGACGGTACGGGCACGCGGGCGATCACGACCCCGGTGCCGTTCCTGTCGCACATGCTCGACGCATTCGCGCGGCATGGCGTGTTCGATCTCGACGTGCGCGCGGCCGGTGACGTCGACATCGACGCGCACCACACCGTCGAGGACATCGGGCTCGTGCTCGGAGATTGCTTCCAGCAGGCGCTCGGCGACCGTGCGGGCATCGTCCGCTACGGCTCGGCGACCCTGCCGATGGACGAGGTGCTCGTCACCGTCGCCGTCGACTTCTGCGGCCGACCCGCGTTCGTGTGGCGCGTCGACGGGCTCGAGGGCAAGTGGATCGGCGACTTCGACTGCGAGCTGGCCAAGGAGTTCTTCGCCGCGTTCGCGACGCGCGCTCCGTGCAACCTGCACGTCGTCCTCCACTACGGGGGCAACGCGCACCACACGATCGAGTGCATCTTCAAGGCGTTCGCGCGCGCCTGCGACACCGCGACGCGGATCGATCCGCGCCTCGGGGGTGCGATCCCGTCGACCAAGGGTACGCTCACCGGGTGACGAAGATCGCGCTCGTCGACGTGTGCTCCGGGAACTTGCGTTCCGTCGAGCGCGCGCTCGTGCACGTCGGCGGGGACGTCACGGTCACGAGCGATCCGGAGGTCGTCCGGCGCGCGGACAAGATCGTCGTGCCGGGGCAGGGCGCGTTCGGCGTGTTCATGCGCGCGCTCGCCGAGCGCGAGCTCGGCGGCGTGCTGCGCGACGCGATCGCCGCGGGCAAGCCGTACCTCGGCATCTGCCTCGGGCTGCAGGTCCTGTTCGAGCACAGCGAGGAGGGCGACTGCGCCGGCCTCGGCGTGCTGCGCGGCAACGTCACGCGACTCGAGCCCGGCGATCCGCGGCTCAAGATCCCGCACATGGGCTGGAACCAGGTGCGCGGCCACGCGCCGGGCATCGACGACGGCGCCTACGTCTACTTCGTGCACTCGTACCGCGCCGAGCCCGCCGATCGCTCGATCGTCGTGCTCGAGAGCGATCACGGCGTCACGTTCTGTGCCGCGGTCGCGACCGGCAACCTGTTCGCTTGCCAGTTTCACCCCGAGAAGAGCCAGGCGGTCGGGCTGCGCCTGCTGCGCACGTTCGTGGAGCGCGCGTGAAGCTGCTGCCGGCGATCGATCTGCTCGGCGGCCGCGCGGTGCGGCTCGAGGAGGGCAAGCGCGAGCGCGCGACCGTGTTCCACGAGCGCCCGGCCGAGCTCGTCGGCGAGCTCGCGCGCGGTGGCGCCGATCGGCTGCACGTCGTCGATCTCGACGGCGCGTTCGGCGAGCCGCGCCAGCGCGAGCTGATCCGCGCCATCGTGGCCGCATCGCCGATCCCGGTCGAGGTCGGCGGCGGCATCCGCGACCGTGCCGCGATCGACGAGCTGCTCGCGCTCGGTGTCGCGTACGTCGTGCTCGGCACCGCGGCCGTGCGCGCACCGGCGCTCGTCGAGGATGCGTGCCGCACGCACCCGAACCGCGTGATCGTCGCGGTCGACGCGCGCGACGGCGTCGTCGCGGTCGACGGCTGGACGACGACCGGCGGCATCACCGCGATCGCGCTCGGCCAGCGCGCGGCGAGCTGGGGCGCGGCGGCGCTGCTGTACACCGACGTCGCGCGCGACGGCCTGCGCGTCGGGCCCAACGTCGAGCTCACCGCGCAGCTCGCGCGCGCGGTCGACTGCGAGGTGATCGCGAGCGGGGGCGTCGGCGAGCTCGACGATCTCGTGCGCCTGCGCGATGCAGGCATCGCCGCGGTGATCGTCGGCCGCGCGCTCTACGATCGGAAGTTCACCGTCGACGAGGCCGCGAGGATCGCGCATGCTGACGCGTAGGATCATCCCGTGTCTCGACGTCGCGGAAGGGCGCGTCGTCAAGGGCACGAACTTCGTGCAGCTGCGCGACGCCGGCGATCCGGTCGAGCAGGCCGCCGCCTACGACGCGCAGGGTGCCGACGAGATCTGCTTCCTCGACATCTCCGCCGCCCCCGAGGGCCGGTCGACGCTCGTCGACGTCGTCGCGCGCACCGCCGATCAGGTGTTCGCGCCGCTCACCGTCGGCGGCGGCGTGCGCTCGGTCGCCGACGCCGAGCGCCTGCTGCTCGCAGGTGCCGACAAGATCTCGGTCAACACCGCCGCGATCCGCCGCCCCGAGCTCGTCGCCGAGATCTCGCAGCGCTTCGGCGACCAGGCGATCGTCGTCGCGGTCGACGCGAAGCGCCGCGGAGCGTCGTGGGAGGTGTTCAGCCATGGCGGCCGCACGCCCGAGGGCCTCGACGCCATCGAGTGGTGCCGCCGCGTCGCCGAGCTCGGCGCGGGCGAGCTGCTCGTGACCTCGATGGATCGTGACGGCACCGGCACCGGCTACGACGTCGCGCTCGTGCGCGCGATCGCGACGAGCGTCAGCGTGCCGGTGATCGCGAGCGGCGGCGTCGGCGAGCTCGCGCACCTCGCCGAAGGCCTCGAGGCCGGCGCCGACGCCGTGCTCGCCGCATCGATCTTCCACTTCGGCCGCCACACGATCGGCGAGGCCAAGGCGTTCCTCGCCGCGCGCGGGATCGCGGTCAGACCTTGACCGCGACCAGCTCGTCGCGCGAGTACGCGCGCGACAGCTCGTGCAGCGCGAGCTCGCGACCGCGCTCCGGGCGCACGAGGATCTCGCCGCCGAGGATGTCGCCGTCGGCCAGCTCCGCGATCGCGTCGAGCGCCGAGACGAGCGTGTGGCCGCGGGCGATCGCGCCGATGGTGACGAGCGTGGTCCTGCCGACCTGACGCAGCTGGGGTGACTCGCGAATTCCGATCGCGATCACGACGAGCACCGCGGAGTCGTCGCCGAGCGTGCCCCCCCGAAACGGCCCGTCGTCGAGGCCGCGCGCGCGATCGTCGAGCGCGCGCAGGGTGTCGCGCTCGGCGTCGACCAGCAGGCGCAGCCGGTCGGGCACCTCGAACAGGCGCCCGGACTCGGCGTCGACGGCGCCCGCGCTCAGCCACGCGTCGCGATGCGCGCGCAGCACGTTCGCCAGCGCGCGGACGACGGGACCGAACGCCGCGCCCTCGCCGAGGGTCGCGTCGAGATCGGCGCGAGCTCGCGCGTCGAGGACGAATCGCAGCAGGCAGATGTCGCCGGTCTCGGGCTGGACGATCACGTCCGCGATCTTGACAGATCGATCGCGCGTGGCGAACCTCAGGCGTGCCCGACCCGACCTACGACGAGCACGGCCTCGTGCCGGCGATCGTCCAGGATGCGACCACCGGCGCGGTGCTGATGCTCGCGTGGATGAACGCCGACGCGTGGCGGCTGACGCACGAGACCGGCGAGGTGCACTTCTGGTCGCGCTCGCGCAAGGCGCTGTGGAAGAAGGGCGAGACCTCGGGCAACACGCTCGCGGTCGTCGAGGTGCTGCTCGACTGCGACGCCGACACCGTGCTCGTGCGCGCGCGGCCCGCAGGGCCGACGTGCCATACCGGGACCACCACGTGCTTCGGCGACGCGCCGGTCGCGACCGTGCTCGACGCGCTCGAGCACACGCTCGCGCAGCGGCGCGACTCGGGCAGCGCCGAGAAGAGCTACACGAAGTCGCTGCTCGACGCCGGAATGCCGAAGATCCTCGCGAAGATCGCCGAGGAGCACGGCGAGCTCGCCGCGGAGCTGCCCGCCGGCGACGACGCGAAGGTGATCCACGAGACCGCGGATCTGCTGTTCCACGTCATGGTCGGGCTGACCGCGCGGCGGATCCCGATGGCGAAGATCTACGCGGAGCTCGCGCGGCGCGCCGGCACGAGCGGGCACGCGGAGAAGGCGGCGCGTAAGAAGTAATGGACCTGCTCGCGCCCGGCGGCGGCCTCGAGCGTGCGATCCCGTACTACGAGGATCGCGCGGAGCAGCGCGCGATGTCGGCCGCGGTCGCGCGGGCGCTCGCCGACGAGCGAGCGCTGATCGTCGAGGCCGGCACCGGCACCGGCAAGACGCTCGCGTACCTCGTGCCGGCGCTGCAGTCCGGCAAGCGCGTCGTCGTGTCGACGGGCACGCGCGCGCTGCAGGATCAGATCGCGCGTCACGACATCCCGCTGCTCCGCACCGTGCTCGCGCGCCCGTTCTCCGCGGTCGTGCTGAAGGGCGTCGCGAACTACGTCTGCCGCCGGCGGCTCGCCGAGGTCGCGTCGCGCGGCGAGCACGCGGAGCTGGTCGACTGGGCCGAGCACAGCGAGACCGGCGATCGCGCCGAGGTCGAGTGGCTCGCCGAGGGCTCGCCGGTGTGGAGCGAGGTCACGACGACCCCCGACGCGCGCATCGGCCCGCGCTGCCCGTACTTCGAGCGCTGCTTCGTCACGCAGGCGCGCCGGCTCGCCGAGAAGGCCGAGCTGATCCTCGTCAACCACCACCTGTACTTCGCCGATCGCGCGCTGCGCGCCGCCGCGCCCGGCGCGCGCGTGCTGCCCGATCACGACGCGGTGATCTTCGACGAGGCGCACCAGCTCGAGGACGTCGCGACCGAGCATTTCGGCGCGCGCGTGTCGACGCACGCGCTCGCGCAGCTCGTCCGCGACGCGCGGCTCGCGCTCGTGCGGCTGCCGCTGTGGACCGGCCGCACGTCCGACGATGCGATCCTCGCGGTCGAGCGCGCGGGCGTCGCGCTGTTCGCGAGCGTGCGCGGCGCGCTGATCGCGGGCGGCGACGCGCGCGTGCCGCTGCCGCCGGGGCTGTTCGATCACGCCGACCGCCAGCACGCGTGGTTCCAGCTCGACGCGACGCTCGAGGAGCTCGCGCGGCTCGCCGAGAGCGAGGGCGAGCCCGCGCCCGGCGAGGAGGACGTCGAGGATGCCGGTGCGCGCGCGGCGCTGGCCGGGCTCGCGCGCCGCGCGCGCGCCGTGCGCGACGATCTCGCGACGATCGCCGAGCAGCGCCAGCGCACGCACGTCTACTGGGGCGAGGCGCGCGCGACCGGCACGACGCTGTCGGCGTCGCCGATCGAGGTCGGCGAGCTCGTGCGGCGGCACATCGTGCGCGCCGGGCCGACGCCGATCTTCACGTCGGCCACGCTCGCGACCGCGGGCGACTTCGCGTATTCCCGCGCGAACCTCGGCCTCGACGACGCCGACGAGCTGCTCGTGCCGTCGCCGTTCGACTACGCGCGCCAGGCGATGCTCTACGTGCCGCGCGACCTCGCACCTGCCGACTCGTTCACCGACGAGGCGGCGCAGCGCACGCTCGAGCTGCTCGCGATCACGAGCGGCCGCGCGTTCCTGCTGTTCACGTCGCACCGCGCGCTGCGCGACGCCGCCGCGCGGCTCGCCGCGCTGCCGTACCCGAAGCTCGTGCAGGGCGATGCGCCGCGCGCGACGCTCGTCGATCGCTTCCGCGCGACGCCCGGCGCCGTGCTGCTCGGCACCGCCTCGTTCTGGGAAGGCGTCGACGTGCCCGGCGACGCGCTCAGCCTGGTGGTGATCGACAAGCTGCCGTTCGCGCCGCACACCGATCCGCTGATCGCCGCGCGCATGCAGGCGTGCGCCGACCACGGCGGCGATCCGTTCCAGCGGCTGCAGCTCCCCGCCGCGGCGCTCGCGCTCAAGCAGGGTTTCGGTCGGTTGATCCGGCGGCGCGACGACCGCGGCATCGTCGCGATCCTCGACAGCCGCGTCGTCACCCGCAGCTACGGCCGCGTGTTCTTCGACACGCTCCCCGCGGGCTTGCCGCGCACGTCGGCGCTCGAGCAGGTCAAGCGGTGGTGGCTCACCACGTAGCGGCGACGAGCTCGACCGCTTGCCCGCTCGTGCGCCGCAGCAGCGCGCCGGCGGTCGACCCCGCGAGCCGCAGCTCGTCGCCGAACAGATCGACGATCGGCTGCAGCGCGAACCGGCGCTCGACGAGCCGGGGGTGCGGGACCTCGAGCTCGGGCGTGCGGAGCTCGCGCGTGCCCCACAGCAGGATGTCGAGATCGATCGGCCGCGGGCCGTTGCGCGCCTCGCGCGCGCGCTGCCGACCGAGCAGCCGCTCGATCTCGAGCACGGTCGCGATCAGCTCGCCCGGCGTGCCGGCCTCGTAGCGCACGCGGATCGCGGTGTTGAGGAATGCCGGCTGCACCGGGCCGATCGGCGCCGAGCGATAGAGCGGCGCCGACTTGACGTCGCCGAGCTGCGCGAGCGCGTCTCGCGCGCGCACGAACCGCTCGCGCACCACCGGCTCGCCGCCGACGTTGCCGCCGAGCCCGATCACGAGCGCGTCCTCGGGCAGCTCGATCACGGCCGGGCGATCACCGGGTTTCGCAGCACGCCGATGCCGTCGATCTCGATCTCGACGACGTCGCCGACGGCGAGGTTGCCGACTCCCGACGGCGTGCCGGTCGAGATCAGGTCGCCCTCCTCGAGCGTCATGTGCTGGCTGCAGAAGCTGATCAGCGTCGGCACGTCGAAGATCAGATCGCTCGTCGACGAATCCTGCTTGATGACGCCGTTGACGCGCGTCCGGATGCGCAGGTTCGACGGATCGAGCCCCGGCACGATCTTCGGGCCGACGGGGCAGAACGTGTCGAACCCCTTCGCGCGCGCCCACTGGCCATCCTTCTTCTGCAGATCGCGGACGGTCACGTCGTTCACGCACACGAAGCCGCGCACGTGCTCGAGTGCGTGGGCCCGCGAGACGCGCCGCGCGCGCTTGCCGATCACGACGCCGAGCTCGCCCTCGTAATCGACGCGCTCGTACCCCGCGGGACGCTCGATCGGCGCGCCGTCGAGGATCATCGCCGACGGTGGTTTGAGGAACATCAGCGGCTCCTCCGGAAGGCCTTTGCCCATCTCGACGGCGTGCGCGCGGTAGTTGACGCCGATGCCGATGATCTTGCTGGGGTGGAACATGCGGGGAAAGGTAGGACACCGCCAGACGGGTGTCATTGATCGATACCGTCATGTCTCCTACAATTTCGTCGATGGGCCGGGCTCCACATCCTGGAGGGCCACAACGTGTATCTGCGCATGTTGTGCCGAAGGCGAAGCCTTTCCCGATCGGCGACGAAGACGAGAAGACGACGACCGACGATTCTCGATCTCAGTGGGAGGACGAGGCAAGCACGACCGTCGAGCAGGGTGACGTCGCCGAGAAGATCCGCTCGCTCGGCGCGGACACGCCGCGCCGCACGATCACGAACATCACGAACACCGGCGCGACCGGGCTCGACGAATCCACCGTCGACGACCAGCACGCCGATCCGATGCTCGCGATCACGCCGGTGCCGCGCGACGAGGTCGCGCAGCTGGTCGTCGCGCAAGGCAACGATCTCGGCCAGGTGCTCGCGGTGCAGCCGGGCAAGACGTACACGATCGGCCGCGCGATCGACAACGACCTCGTGCTCACCGACATCGCGGTGTCGCGCAAGCACTTCGAGCTTCGCCACGAGGACGGCGCGTGGGTGATCGCCGACCGCGGCTCGGGCAACGGCACGGTCGTCAACGGCAACATCGAGGACAACCCGTTCATGCTCGCGAACGGCGACCTCGTCGAGATCGGCAACACGATCTTCCGGTTCGAGCAGCCGAACGGTGTCTCTCGCCGTCAGCCCGGCTTCGACATCGACGTCGACGAGGAGATGTCGACGGTCGCCGGCAAGGCGATGCACACCGATCCGATCGAGGCCGCGACGCCCGTCGAGCAGCCGCTGCGGCCGCTCGCGCCGGGTCCGGCGAGCCGCCAGCGGGCCAAGACGCTGCCGCCGCCGACGCCGCTGCGTCCGCTGTCGCCGAGCGCGCCGCCGATGTCGTACGCGCCGCCGCAGCCGATGCCCGCGACGACGCTGCCGATGCAGCAGATGTCGAACCGCGCGCCGGTGCTGCCGCCGCAGTCGCCGACGATGCTCGGCGCCGACGCGATGAGCATGCCGCTGCCCGGCGTCATGCCGACGACGCTCCCCGGCCAGGGCATGCAGCGCGGCGGCCTGCAGCGGCCGCAGCAGTATCCCGTCACGAACGACATCCCGCCGCACTCGGTGCACGCGCAGATGCTCAAGATCGCCGCGAACGCAGGACGCAGCGATCCCTCGACGGCGCACGTGTCGCCGACGCCGTTCGGCGCGCTCGGCCTGTCACCGCCCGGCCCGGTCTCCGGGTACGCGCCGCAGCAGCTCAGCAAGCGCACGAAGTACGCGATCGGCGCCGCCGGGCTCAGCGTGCTCGCCGCGATCCTGACGATCGCCATCCTGAAGTCCGGCAGTGCGAAGTCGACGCCGATGTCGGCCGCCGCCGGCGACTCGCCGGCGGGCAGCGCCGCGCTGAAGGTCGAGCCGATCAAGCCGCCGGTGGCCGAGGACACGCCCAAGCCCGAGACGCCCCGGCCTCCCGACCAGAAGCTCGCGAACATCGAGCAGCCGAGGCAGCCGACGCCGGCGCCCACGGCCAGGCCGGAGACCCCGAAGGCGCCCGAGCAGAGGGTCGAGCAGCGGCCGAAGCGGCAGGAGCCGGCGCCGCGGCGGCGCGAGCGCACGCAGCCGCAGGCCTCGCCGACGCCGCCGAGCCCGCCGGCCGAGGCGCGCCAGCCCGCGCCGAGGCGCGTCGCGACGGCGGACACCGCCGAGGCGCGCAAGGCGTCCGACACCGCGTACGCGCTGAAGAACTTCGCGCAGGCGGCGAACATCCTGTACGCGGCGTCGAGGTCCGCCGACGCCGCCGAGGCTCAGCAGCTACGTCATCGCGCGGAGAACATCGATCGCTTCGCGCGGCTGTACTCCTCGGGCATGGCGCCCGCGGCGACGCAGATCGAGCAGTTCGAGAAGCTGCGCAGCGCCGAGCCGCTCGATCAGGTCCTCGGCAACGTGTTCAACGCCGAGATCGAGACGAAGCTCGCGCAGGTCTCGTCGAAGGCCGCGCTCTCGTACATGGGGCTGCACCAGTACGAGAACGCGCTCAAGGCCGTCGAGAGATCGGAGAGCCTCGGCGTGTCGAACGGCAACACGAGGATCGTGCGCGCCACGCTCGACAACAACGCGCAGAGCCTCTACAGCGAGGCGAGCCGGGAAGCCGAATCGAACCCGAGCGCGGCGAAGGACAAGCTGCACAAGCTGCTGCAGTTCATCGATCCGAAGAGCGCGTACTACGACAAGACGAACAAGCTGCTCAAGAAGCTCGAGCGCTAGCTATCCGAGCAGCTGGTGGATGACCTTCTCGAGCTTCTCGAACTCGAACGGCTTGTCGACGTGCGCGTCGGCGCCGTAGATCGGCGCCGTGATCTCGTTGGTCTTCTCGCCGATCGCGGTGACCATCACGATCTTCACGTGCAGGGTCACCGGATCTTGCTTGAGCGCCCGCGCGACCTCCCAGCCGCTCTTGCCCGGCATCATGACGTCGAGCAGGACGAGATCGGGCTTGTCACGCTTGGCCAGCTCGAGCGCCTTCTTGCCGTCCTCGGCGGTGGTGACCTTGTAGCCGCGCTTGCCCAGCCGCGTGCTCAGCATCATCACGATCTCCGGGTCGTCGTCCACCACGAGGATGCTCGCGGGCTTCGCCATGAAGTCAGGCTAACATAAGCGCCGCTCTGGCTCCTGTACGTCGCACCTGGATCTGGCTCGCGATCGCCGCGATCATCGGCGTCGCGGCACTCTCGGCGATCGGCGACGTGCGTCATCTCGGCGATCGTCTCGCGGGCTTCGCGTGGAGCGCGTTTGCCGGCGCGCTCGCGCTCGCGCTCGGCAACTACTCGCTGCGCTTCGTGCGCTGGCAGCTCTACCTGCGCCGCCAGCAGGTGCACGTGCCGGTCGCGTCGAGCGCGCTCGTGTTCGGCGCCGGGCTGTCGCTGTCGATCACCCCCGGCAAGCTCGGCGAGCTCGTCAAGTCGTACCTGCTACGCGAGATGCACGACGTGCCTGCGACGATCACCGCGCCGATCGTCGTCGCCGAGCGCGTGACCGATCTGATCGCGCTGCTCGTGCTCGCGATCGCCGGCGTCGCGGCGTACGGGCTGTCGCCGACGCTCGTCGCGGTCGCCGGGGCGCTGGTCGCGACCGGCCTGGTGCTGCTCGCGTGGACGCGACCGACCCGCGCGCTGATCGACTTCGTCACCGCGCCGGGCCGCCTGCGCCGGCTGCGCGATCCGCTGCACGACACGCTCGGCCACCTCGCCGCGCTGTGCCGGCCGGCGACGCTCGTCGTCGCGACCGCGATCGCGATCCCCGCGTGGGGGTGCGAGTGCGCCGGGTTCGCGCTCGTCTGCAACGCGTTCCCCGGCGCGCACGTCGAGCTCGGGCTCGCCGCCGCGATCTACGCCGGCACGACGATCGCCGGCGCGCTGTCGTTCCTGCCCGGAGGACTAGGTGTCACGGAGGGCGCGATGACGCTCGCGCTCGTCGACGGTGCCGCCCACCTCGACAAGGCGACCGCCGTCGACGCGACCCTGCTCACGCGGCTCGCGACCTTGTGGTTCGCGGTCGGCCTCGGAATCGTGTTCCTGGCGCTCGCACGCCGGCGAATCCGGAACCGAATGCTATAAGACGTGCATGTCGGTAGGCGTCGACTTCGACTTCGCGAAGTGGCTCGCGCATCGCCGCGGCGCGATCGAGCAGCAGGCGCGCGAGGGTGCCGCGTATGCGTTCTCGGGCGAGCGCAAGTTCCGCCGCACGCTCACGCTCGCGCGGCCGGTGACGATGGCGCTCGAGGCGACGACGCGGCTGTGGCGCGACGTCGCGCGCACCGAGCTGCTCGGCACCGCGGTCAAGGTCTCCGACCAGCAGTACCCGCGCGTGTTCGAGGCCGCGAAGGTCGCCGGCGCCGCGCTGCGCGTGCGCGTGCCGGTCGTGTTCGCCGCACCGACGCACGCGATCAAGGTCAAGGTGCTCGGCACCGAGGACGCACCTCACCTGATCGTCAACCTCGAGCTCGCCGAGAAGCTCGACGACACCGAGCTGGTCGCCGCGATCGCGCACGAGCTCGGCCACGTGCAGAACGGCCACATCCTGTACGCGACCGCGCTGCACTACCTGCAGAACTCGGCGGCGTTCTTCATCCGCTGGGTCGTCCAGCCGGCGATCATGACGCTGCAGGCGTGGTCGCGCCGCGCCGAGGTCACGTGCGACCGCGCGGCGCTGCTCGCGGTCAAGGATCTCGACAAGACGCTGCAGGCGATGGTCCGGCTCGAGCTCGGCCTCGGCGATCACGAGCGCAGCGCGTTCAACGCCGAGGAGTACCTGAAGGCGCTGCCCGACGTGAAGAAGGGCATCGGCCGCTACGCCGAGCTGTTCCGCTCGCACCCCTACGTGCCCAAGCGCGTGCAGGCGCTGCGGCTGTTCGCCGGATCGGCGCTGTACGCGCAGGTCACCGGCCAAGACCCCACCGGCAAGCCTCGCATCGACGACGTCGACAAGCAGGTCGGCCAGCTGATCAGCGTGTTCTAATGGCGCTCCTCGAACATCACAAGCAAGCCAAGCGCGAGATCATCACGCGGTTCCAGCAGCTCGCCGAGGTCGCCGAGTCGGTCGGCATGGTGACGCTGGCGCGCGACATCCGCACCACGCGCATCCCCAAGCTCGAGGCGGAGCGCTTTCACCTCGTCGTGCTCGGCGAGTTCAACCACGGCAAGTCGACGTTCGTGAACGCGATGCTCGGCCAGGACGTGCTGCCGACCGGCATCACGCCGACGACCGCGTCGATCAACCACGTCGTGTACGCCGAGGCGCCGACCGCGAGCGTCGTGCTCACCTCGGGCGAGCGCCGGTTCATCGAGCCGTCGCAGCTCAAGGACTGGGTGACGGTCGCCGGCGGCCACGCGAGCGAGGTCGCGTACGTCGAGCTCGGGTTCCCGAGCGAGCTGCTCCGCAACAACGTCGTGCTCGTCGACACGCCGGGCGTCAACGATCTGAACGAGCAGCGCGCGGAGGTCACGTACGGCTACGTGCCGCGCGCCGACGCGGTCGTGTTCCTGCTCGACGCCGGTCAGGCGCTCAAGGACAGCGAGCGCGAGTTCCTGCGCTCGCGCGTGCTCGAGGCCGCGCGCGACCGGCTGATCTTCGTGCTCGGCAAGATCGACATGCTGTCGGTCGACGAGCGCTCGGCGGTGCTCGACTACGTCAGGAACGGGCTCGCGCAGATCACGCCCGACCCGGTCGTGTTCGCGCTGTCCGCGAAAGACTGGGCGAAGACGAAGGATGCCGCGAGCGGCATGCCCGAGCTGATGCACTACCTCGAGCGGTTCCTCGCGCGCGATCGCGCGCAGGTGATCCTCGACAACGCGGCCGCCGACGCCGCGCGCACCGCGAGCTACCTCGAGAACAACCTCGGCGTGCGGATGCACGCGTACGACATGGATCTCGACGAGCTCGAGGTGCGGATCGCGGCCGTGCGCGAGCAGCTCGACACGAGCAAGCGCAAGCTCGACGACCTGCACGTCCGCATCGACGCCGACGCGGAGTCGATCAAGAACCAGGTCGGCCTCGATCTCGAGCAGTTCGCGAAGTCGTTCGTGCAGGCGCTGCCCGCGCAGATCGACTCCGTCGATGCCGACGACGTCAAGAAGTACCTGCCGGCGTTCATCGAGGACAAGTTCAAGGAGTGGGCGGAGCTCGAGGGCATGAAGCTCGCGGCGATGCTCGAGCACCTCGCGGAGGAGGTCATCGCGATCACGAACGAGAACGTCGCGCAGGCGGCGAGCGCGCTCGCGGAGCGGCTCGGCCCGCAGGACACGCAGGTGGACATCACCGTCGATTCGTTCAAGTACGACGTCGGCATCTACACGGTCGGTGCGCTCGGCACGGTGACGATGCTGTTCGTCAATGCCCTGGCGGGTGGTTTGCTGACGCTCGCCGCGCCGATCCTCGCGATCGTGTTGAAGTCGAAGATCGCGGGCGACATCCGCGTGCAGGCGAAGGAGAAGGTCCCCGCGGCCGTGCTCAAGGCGGCGGAGGCGATGAAGCCGCACTTCGACAAGTGCATCGACGACTTCGGCAAGCGGCTGTCCGAGTTCGTGTCGAACGCGGGCAACACGCTCTACAAGGGCATCAGCGAGATCCTCGACCGCACGATGTCCGAGCGCCGCGACCGCTCCGGCGACGTCGACGACCTGCGCCAGGCCACGAGCGGCCACATCGCGGCGGTGAAGGCGGCGAGCTCGGCGCTGCGCCAGCTCCGCGAGGGGATCTGGGCCGCCGAGGACGAGCCCGCCGACACCGGCAACTAGAGTAGCCGCGGAGAGCCGTGGGCACGCGAGGTCGGGCCCTCCCAGCCGGCGCGCCGCGGCGCCCGTGGATCCGGCGGGTTAGCGCTGGCCGCGCGCTTGCTCGTATCGCGCACCATGTCGCGCTATCTGGCCCTCGCGCTCCTCGCCGCCTGTGGAACCTCCGCGCCCAGCTCGCCGTACGGTGGTGACGTCGGCACGCCGACCGATCCGGCGCCGCAGCAGGCGAACGAGGGTCCGTACCAGGTCGTCACCACGGTGGACCTGACGGTCGAGGCCGTGCTGCCGCCGCAGGTCGAGCTCGTGGTCGAGGCGCTCCGCGACTTCTCGACGAACCCGGCGCGCACGCTGATCGATCTCGCGGGCCAGGCCGGCGTGCCGGCGGTGACCCAGCTCTACGACGCGCTGCCGAGCCAGCTCACCGATCAGCTCGAGGGCTGGATCAACGGCTACATCGACAAGCTCCAGCTCGCCGGCAAGCCGATCACGACGTGGGCCGGCGACTTCGCCGGGCTCGCCGACACCGCGTTCTCGAGGTTCGATGTCGACAGCACGCTCGCGATCGACGGCATGACGTCGACGCACACGCTGACCCAGCTCGACTTCACGCCGACCGGCGTGCTGAACGTCAAGATCCCGATCTCGGGCCTCGCGGCCGACATCCTCACGCAGCACCCGTCGATCACGGTCGGCGCGGCAGGCGCGCTCGGCGTCGGCGACCAGGCGTTCGGCCTGCTGCTCGGCGAGTACGCGTGGACCGCGGTCAACGCGTTCTGCACGGCGCAGTTCGGCGGCGACATCCGGACGACGCTCGGCAAGGCGGTCAACTGCGCCGGGCTCGCGAGCACGATCGCGAACAAGTGCGTGCTCGGCCTGTGCGTCGGTCACGAGCCGCAGATCGACGCGATCTGCGAGGGCGGCCTCGACGCGCTGGTCGATCAGATCCACCAGCGGTTCGACGCGGTGAACCTCGAGGCGCTGCACTATGCCTCGGGCATGGCGACGCTCGTCGACGACGACGGCGACGGCGTCGCCGACCGCATCGCGAACGGCGCCTGGGATGCCGAGCTGAACCTCGGCCTCGGCCTGCGCCACACCCCGGCGACGTTTACCGGGACGAGAGCGTCACAGGGCGCGCCGTGATCCTGCGCTCGTACTCGTGCTCGACTCCGTGCGAGCCCGCTCCCACCCGACCTGACCCAGACGGCTCGAGTGCGTCTCGACGCAGATCGAGTACGAGCACGAGTACGAGTACGAGTACGACCAAAGAGGGGTGACCCGCGCTACGCTGTCGGCATGTCCCTGTGGTCGCGGCTCGAGCGACGGCTCGGCGATCTCGCCGGCGAGCTCGTGCTCGACGAGTACAAGGGCCAGCTGAGCCAGGCGCGCCAGCTGCTCGCCGCCGGCGACGTGCAGGCCGCGATCGACGTGCTCGAGGCGTTGCTGTCGGTCAAGCCCGACCACGGCCAGGCGCTGATCGTGCTCGGCGACGCGCGGCTCGCGACGCGCGATCCGGCGCGCGCGCAGGAAGCGTACGAGAGGGCGGTCGCGCTGCGCGGCAGCGACCCGGCGGCGCTCGTCGGCATGGGCCTGGCGCTCGTCGCGCTCGGCAAGTACGCCGAGGCGGTCGCGCCGCTCGCGCGCGCGGTGAGCGAGGCAGCTGGCGATCGCGGGATCCTGGCCGACGCGTACCGCGGCCTCGGCGTCGCGTGGCGCAGGCGCGGCGATCTCGACAAGGCGATCCGCGAGCTGCGCAAGGCCGTCGTCGAGGATCCCGATGATGTCGAGGCGCGGGCCGCGCTCGGCGAGAGCTTGATGGCGGATGGCGGGCCGTACGACGAGGCAGTGCGGCACCTCGAGCGCGCCGGCGAGCACGCGCTCGCGATGTACGCGATGGGCCGGCTGGCGCTGATCGATGGAACGCCCGCGATCGCGGCGGAGCGGTTCGAGAAGGCGCACGCGCTCGCCGAGGCCGACACGACGCCGCTCGGAACGCAGCTGCGCGCGGACATCCTGACCGGGCTCGGCGACGCGGCCCTCGCGCAGGGCGATGCGATGCGCG
>JBLMXA010001012.1:0-10618 GCA_050257515.1 Acidobacteriota bacterium
GGCGGTCCCGGCCGCAAGGCGCTCGAGTCGCGGCGCACCGGCGGCTTCGTGCGCACGCGCGAGGCCGCGTTCAAGGGTCTCGCGATGCTCGACTCGACGCCCTAGAACCTGTGGTAGATCCGCAAGGGCTCGTATCACCGACATGCAGCGCCTCGTCCTCGTGCTCGCGCTCGCACCTGCGCTCGTCGTCGGGAGCGGAAGCTGCGTCAAGCATCCGGCGGTCAGCGCCGCGATCGCCGGAGGCGTGATCGGCTTCGGCGGGTGCGAGATCGATTCGGTGAAGGTCGGAACGTGCGGCATCATCGGCGCGAGCACCGCGGTCGCGCTCGGCGGCATCGCGTGGCTCGTGACGACGCTGTTCGACACCGAGGATCACGCGATCACGTTCTCCGACGACGACGAGCTGACGCCGCAGGGCGGCGTCAAGGTGCACACGCAGACGGCGCCGCCGCCGCTGCCGATCGACGCCGGCGTTCCCGATGCCGCGCCGCCGATCGGCGATGCGCCGGCGCCGGTCGCCGACGCGCCGCACGACTGATCGGTTGTGGTAAGCCAGCGGCATGTCGGACGACGTCGCCGCGAGCCTGCTCGAGTACCGCAAGCTGTTCCCGGCGCTCGAGCAGTGCGTGCACTTCATCTCGCATTCGCTCGGCTGCGTGCCGGCGCAGGCGAAGGACGACCTCGGCGAGTTCTTCGAGCTGTGGCGCACGAAGTCGATCACGGCGTGGAGCGACTGGCTGCCCGAGGTCGATCGCGCCGCCGAGCGGATCCAGAAGATCATCTCGGCGCCGCCCGGCACCGTGATCATGCAGCACAACGTGTCGCAGATCATGGCGACGCTCGCGTCGTGCTTCGACTACACGGCCGAGCGCGACAAGGTCGTCTACGAGAACCAGATGTTCCCGACGGTGTCGTACGTGTGGCAGGCGGAAGGCCGGCGCGGCGCGAAGTGCGTGCTCGTCGATCCCGACAAGCTCGTCGACGCGATCGACGAGCGCACGCTCGTCGTGCCGATCCAGCACGTGATCTACTCGTCGGCGTACATCCAGGACGTCAAGAAGATCGTCGCGCGCGCGCGCGAGGTCGGCGCGCACGTGATCCTCGACTGCTACCAGTCGATCGGCACGCTGCCGCTCGACGTCCTCGATCTCGGCGTGTCGTTCGCGTGCGGCGGCTCGGTGAAGTACGTGTGCGGCGGACCGGGCGCGGCGTGGCTGTACGTGCGCCAGGATCTGATCGAGCAGTTCGCGCCGCGCGTGACGGGGTGGTTCGGCAACGAGGCGCCGTTCGCGTTCACGATGCCGGCGCAGACGTATGCCGACAACATCTGGCGCTACATGGGCGGCACGCCCGCGGTGGCGGCGCTGTACCAGTCGCGCGCCGGCCAGCGCATCGTCGGCGAGATCGGCGTCCGCAAGATCCGCGCGAAGAGCCTCGCGATGACGCAGAAGTGCATCGACTGGGTCGACGAGCTCGGCATGAAGCTCGGCAGCCCGCGCGAGGCCGAGCGCCGCGGCGGCTCGGTCGTGTTCGACTTCACCGGCTCGGCCGACGTGTGCCGCGAGCTCAACCGCCGCAAGTTCTTCTGCGATCACCGGCCGGGCGCCGGCATCCGCATCGCGCCGCACTTCTACACGAAGCCCGAGGAGATCGAGCTGTTCTTCACCGAGCTGAAGAAGATCCGCGGCGGCGGCGCCAGGGTCTAGGGACGACGACGAGCACGATCGCGAGCGCGACGAGCCAGCCACCCGCGCCCGCGCCGGGGCTGTCGCACGAGCACGCGTAGAAGTCGGTGTGCAGCAGCGACTGCGACGTCGCGCTGCCGGTGAGCGTGACGGTGAGCGGCGCGCCGTTCGCGGTGAGCTTCAGCTTGGCCTGGAAGCTGCCGCGCTGCTTCGGCGCGAACTGCGCGTCGATCGTCAGCTTCTCGTGCGCGGCGAGCGTCTTCATGTAGCCCGGCGCCGGCGCGATCGCCCACGCGTCGGCCGTGCCGGAGCTCGGCTCGACGCCGACGATCGCGACGGTGACCGGATCGGGATCGCAGTTCTGGAGCGTGATCTCCTGCAGCGGCGACGCGTTGTTGACCTCGATCGCACCGAACGACAGCGCGCTCGGCGACAGCGCGGTGCCGGCGGCGATGAAGCTCACGTCGACATCGACGGCGTAGCTGCTCGGCACGTCGTCGATCCAGCTCAGCGTGCCGTGCAGCGCGCCGGCGTTCGCGGTCGACATCGGCCGGATCGACGTCGCGGCGTGACCTCCCGGCGCGAGCGCCGCCGGGTACGACGTCGGGCTGTCGAACATCGCGACGAAGCTCTGATCCATCACCGGCGCCTGCACCGCGAGCGTGGCGGTGCCGTCGTTGACGAGCATCGCGATGCCGGTCGGTGACGTGCCGAGACACGCGGTGCCGAGATCGAGCTTGGCCGGCGTGATCGACGAGTGCGGCGTGACGACCTTGCCGGTGATCGGGAAGCTCAGCGCCACGCCGTCGACGTCGATCGCGAGGTTCACGCCGGCGAGATCGACCTCGGCGTCGGGTGTCAGCGTCAGCGTCGCCATCAGCGTGCCGCCGGCGGCGAGCGTCATGTCACCGGTGAACCCGCCGGCGAGCGCGAGCCCGGCGCGCGAGGCATCGAGCGCGATCCGCGTGACGTGAACCGCCGAGGCCGTCGGGTTCGTGATCGCGACGTCCTTGGCGGCCGGCTGCGCGTGGATGCGCACCTCGCCGAAATCGAAGCTCGTCGGCGTCACCTGGACGTCGGTCGGCGCGACGGTGCACGTGACGTGAACCTGCGCGGGCGAGCCGGCGTACGCGTTCGCCGACGTCAGCGTGATGTAGCTGTCGTAGTTGCCGGGCGTCGCCGACATGCAGCCGGCCTGGAACGTGTTCGCCATGCCGCCGAGCAGCGAGAACCCGCTCGTGGCGGTCTGGAACGCGGCGGCACCCGCCGACACGACGACGTCGATCGTCGCGTTGCCCTGGTTGGCCGCGGTGATCGGCTGCTGCGCGAGCTGGTTGCGCGGCAGCGTGCCGAACGCGAGCTCGCCCGACACCGGGTCGGTCACCGCGAGCACGCCGCCGCTCGCGCTGCCGTAGAGGTTGACGATCTGCGGGCTGTCGCCGGGCGTCGTGTCGTTGTTGTCGAGCACGAGCTGCGCGTCGCGGTTGCCGTAGGCCTGCGGCGCGAACGTCACGCCGATCGAGGTCGAGCTACCCGAGCCGATCATGCACGTCGCGGCGATGCAGCTGTCCGCGGTCCAGTCGCCGGCGCCGGTGCCCATGATCGCGCCGGTCACCGTCAGCACGCCGCCGCCGGTGTTCTGCACGAGCACGCTGTACGGACCCTCGCTCTGGCCGACCGCGAGCGAGGGCGGCGCGATCATCAGCGGCGACACGACGATGTGCGGGCCGCCGCCGCTCGGGATGCAGTTCAGCTGCGTGGTGTCGAACGTGTTCGTCGAGCCGTTCTGGCCGCCGACGGTCAGCGTCGCCGACCGCGTCGTCGAGTCGGGCGGGGTGCACTCGACGCCGAGCAGGTACGGCAACATCGGCGGCGTGCTCGGCGTGCACGTCTGGCCGCCTCCCGGGCACGCGGGATCGGCGAACGCGAAGTAGCTCGCGTCCGCACCGGTGATCTGCGCGCCGGTCCAGCTCACGCCGGAGCCGGTCTGATCGATCGTCGCGAATGCCGAGCCGGTCGCCATCGGCGAGGTCATGATGTCGAGCGGCTTGGGCGACACCGTGATCGCGCCCGTGCCGCCGGCGCTGCCGCCGTTGCACGTCACCATCATGTCGCTGCCGACCGCGGCGCTCGCCGCGTAGACGACCACCATGCCGGTCTGCGGGCCGATCGCCGGCGGGCTGCATCGCACGCGCACCGGCTGGTAGCCATCGGCGTTGACGGTGCCGAGCGTGCACGACGAGGCGCTGCCGCAGTCCGGGAACGAGAACGCGTTCGCATTGGTCAGCGTCGCCGTGTAGCCGGACACCGGGCCCGTGCCGAGGTTCTCGACGAAGATGTACTGATCCTCGGAGCTGCCCATCGCGACCGTGCCGAAGTCGTTGACGAGCGGCTGGACCTGGATCGTCCTGGGCGCCGCGGACACCTGCAGCTGCACCCCGAAGGTCGTGTCGGCGACGGCGTTCGCGGTCGTCACGTCGAACGGGCAGCCCGTCGTCGACGACGCGCTGCCGACCGCGTCGACGAAGAACTGCGCCTGCTCGCCCGGCATCAACGTCACCGGATACATGCCGACGACCGGCGCGAACATCGTCGTGAACGTCGCGTTGCAGCCGACCGGCTTGGCCGGGTCAGGCATGATCGAGTCGATCTCGACGAGGTCGGTCGGGCTCGTGTTGCGGAGCGTCACCACGACGTACGCGGTCGTGCCGATCGGCGCCGGATCGGTCGTCGCCGGGTTGCTCGTGACCGTGAGCTGGGCGTACGCGACCGACGCGAGCGTCGTGCCGATCACGACGGCGGCAGCGCGGGCCCTGTTCCGTCCCATGCGGCCCCTAGATTAGCTCACGCGCGGGCGCGCCTGCGACGTGGGAACAGCACGCACACGAGCGCGATCGCGACGGGCAGCACGCCGCCGGGGCCGCTCGACGTGCAGCTGCACGCGTAGAAGCTGGTCTGCCGGAAGCCCGCGCTGCCGGTGCCGGCGTCGTCGGGCGGCACGCCGGACGCGCCCTCGCCGGTCAGCGTGACCTCGAGCACCTGCTGGTCGGAGGTCGTGATCCGCAGCGTCTTCATCACCGCGCCCGCCTTCGTCGGGTGGAAGCCGACCGCGAACGTCGCGATCTCGGCCGCGGCAAGCGTCGTCGGAAAATCACCGTCGATCGAGAACGGCGGATCGACGGACGGCGTCAGCGTGATCGTCGGCCCGCTGCAGTTCTCGATCGTCACCGGCTGCGCGTCCTTGATGTAGAGGTGGATCGGCACCTGGCCGAACGACAGGCTCGCCGGCGCGATCGCGGCGCCCGCGGCGAGGAACTGCGCGCTCACCGTGGTCCGCGGGTGGGGATCGCCGGCGATGTCGGTCGACCACACGATGTCGTCGGGCGCGAGCGCGCCGGCGGTGCTCTGCCTGCGCGGCAGCACGTCGACGGTCGCGAGCCCGCTGGGAGCCAGCGTCGCCGGGTACGTCGGTGGCGAGCGCGGCGCGAGCTGGAACGGCGAGCCCGGGGTCGCCATCATCGGCTCGTCGAGCGTGATCGTCGCGGTGCCGGTCGAGTGCAGCGCGATCGTCGTCGCCGTCGTCGGCTGGTTGACGCAGAACGTGCCGAGCGCGACGCTCGGTGGCGCCATCACCGTCGCGGTGACGATCTTGCCGGTGACCGGCACGCTCACCGTGTTGTTGCCCGACGTGTCCGCCGCCTGGATCGCCGTCGCGAGCGAGCCGTCCATCTGCGGATCGACCGCGACGCCGAGCGCGGCGGAGCCATTGCCGGCGATCACGAGCGACGCGAGCGGCTGCAGCGACAACCCGCTGACCGCGGGCGACAGCATCGGCTGCTGCGCGAGCGTCAGCGACGACGCGCCGGCATTCTCGAGCGCGACGATCGCCGGCGACGGCGTCGTGCCCGTGCGCACCTCGCCGAGCTGGAGCGTCGGCGGGCTCGCGACGAGCACGCTATCGGTGCCGTGGCACGTCGCGGTGACGACGACCGGCGTGTTGTTGAGCGTGTCGGGCGCGCTCGCGGTGAACGTCGTCGAGAACGCGCCGGTGCTGCCGCCGGGCGTGCACGTCAGCATCACGGTCGTCGGCGTCGCGCCGTAGGTGACGGTGAAGCTCGACGTCGGCGAAGCGGGGGTCGTCGACAGCTCGCTCGCGCCGGCGAGCGACAGGCTGACGTCGGTGAGGTTGCGGTTGCCCGAGTTCGCGAGGTGGATCGCGACCGACGCGGTGCCGTTCTTCGGCACGTCGCCCATGTCGATCGTCGTCGGATCGCCGGGCGCGAGCTGCAGCGTCGCGCCCTGGCCGGTGCCGGCGAGCTGCACGTTGACCTGGCTCGCCGCCGGATCGTTCGACGAGATCGACATCGTCGCGTTGCGCGGGCCGATCGCGCTCGGCGTCAGCTTGACCGCGACGTCGACGAACACGCCGGGGCCGAGCATGCACGGCAGCGTGCCGTTGCACGGCGCGCCGATCGTGTAGGTCCAGTCGGTGCCGGCGCCCGAGATCGCGATCGCGGTGACCGTCAGCGTGCCGGTCGTGCCGACGTTCGAGATCCTCACGTTGCCCGAGCCGCTGCCGCCGAGCACCTCGACGCGGCCGACGTCGAGCGGCGACGGTGTCGTCGTCACGCCGATCGTGCCCGCGGTCGTCGCCGAGCCGCTGCACGTCACCGAGATCGGCGACGCGAGCGTGTCGCCGAGCGAATCGATGATGTAGAGCGCGCGCGTCACCGTCGTGGTCGACGACGGATGGCAGAGCACGTCGACCGTGAAGTGATCGACCGCCGCGTTCGTGACGTCGCAGCCGTTCGCGTTCGTGCTGCACGGCGCCCCGACCAGCACGACGCCGTCGAGGTCGGTCGTCTGCAGCTGCAGCGTACCGACCGTGTTCGCGCCGGTGTTCGTGATCGTGATCGTCTGGGTCTGCGTCGTGCCGATCGGGACGTTCGTGAACGACAGCGACGTCTGGTCGGCCGACAACGTCGCCGCGGCTGCGGTCGCGCACACGCCCATGAAGCTCGCGAGATCGGTCATCGCGAGGTCCTGGGCGTGGAAGGTGCAGCGGCGCAAGCCGAACGCCGCGGTCGCCGGGCAGTCGAACGCGACCGGCTTCATGCCGCCGGCCGCGATCGAGAACGGCGTCGCGGGCGACGCGATCACCATGCCCGCGTCGTCGCACGGCGACTGCGCGAACGCCGACACCGTCACCGAGCTGGTGCCCGGGTTCGCCAGCGTGTCGCTGCCGGAACCGGGCATCGCTGCAGCGAGCGCGACGACGGCGACCTCGGGCGATGCCGTGATGCCGCCGGGCGCGGTCGCGGCGAGCGCGAGGGCCGCGCACGCGAGGACGATCGCGATCGAGGCTGCCCGCCGGCGCCGCATCACAGGCGTCCGACGACGCCGAGCGTCGGCACGAACACGTCGGCGTCGATCGTGTACATGCCCTTGTAGATCGCACCGTCGACGTTCCAGAAGTGCTCGACGCCGAGGTCGCCCGTCACCGACAGGTGGCCGTTGATCTCGAGCTCGAGCCCGGCCGCGGCGCGGATGCCGGGCGCGATGCGCGTCGAGCTGCCGTCGTCGAAGAAGAACAGCGGCAGGCCGCCGTCGACGTACGGACGGAGCTTGCCGGTGAGCAGGCGATAGCGCGCGCCGATGTAGCCGCCCCAGAACTCGGAGATCAGCACCGCGGCCTCGAGCTCGACGCGATCGACCGGCGTGTACGCGAGCCCGACACCGCCGGCGATGCCGCGGCCGTGGCCGTCGATGCGCATGACGCCGAGCACACCCGACGAGATGTGATCCTCGCCGGTGTACTGCACGACGACCTCGCCGGTGTCCGACGTCTCGTACTTCGGCACGATCGCGGCGACCTCGGCGCCGGCATTGCCGGCGTGGACCTTGCGCGCGCGCCCGGTGCCGCTGTCGGCGCTGTACTTCGTGCCGGTGATCAGCCAGCCCTCGACCTGCTCGGGCGCGGTGGTGTCGATCGGCAGCTTGTCTCCCAGGTTGGTCTTCGGCGCGGTCGTGGTCGTGGTCGTGGTCGTGGTCGTGCTCGTGCTCGTGCTCGTCGCCGTCGCCGTCGCCGTCGGGCTCGCCGTGTCGACCGCGTTCTGCAGCACGATCGGCAGCTCCTTCTGCTCGCCCTCGAAGCCGTTGACGGTGACCTCGCTCGACGCGTCGCCGTGCTTGACGCGCACCATGTGGATGCCGGGGCGGACGCGCGTGAGCAGCGAGCTGCCGACCGCGACGAAGGGGCCGCCGTCGATCGACACCTCGGAGCCGCGCGGGAACACGCGGACGGTGAGGATCGTCAGCTGCCCGTCGAGCTTGAGCATCAGCTCCTTGACCTCGGCGACGCGATCGGCGCCGGTCGCCGGATCGCCGAGGTAGCGCTGGTACGTGTTCGACGCGTCGGCGAGCCGGCCCATGTCGCGCAGCGTCGACGCGACGTCGAGCAGGATCTTCGGGCTCGGGAACTGCGCGTAGGCCTCGAGGAAGTTCGCGAGCGCCTGATCGTACGCCTGCGCCTGCAGCTGCTTGACCCCCTCGGTCATCAGCGCCTGCGCGAGCGCGCGCGCCTTCGGATCGTCGACGCGGATCGACGGATCGTTCGTGATCTCCGCGAGCGCCTCGGCGAGCTGCTTGTCGTCGCGGATCGTCGCGAGCGCCGGCACGTCGGCGGGACGCGTGACCGGCTGCGCGCTCGCGGATGCCGACGCGAGCACGAGGCCTAGCAGGGCAGAGCGCAGGCGCATCACGGTCCTAGCGTAGTCTCGATCGGCGCGCCTTTGGAGGTGTGCGCGCCATCGGCGCGTTTTCGACGCACGACCGGCCGCGGCGGCGCCGGAGGCGGCGCGGGCGGCGGCGCCTGGGCCTCGACCATGGGCGTCTCGACCTTCACCGCGGGCGGCGCGGGTGGCGGCGCGGGCGCGACGACCGGCGCCGGGCGCGTCGGCGCCTCGCCGTGGTGCGTCGCGACGACGATCGCCGCGGCGGCCGCGCACAGGGCGGCGACGCCGGCGAGCACGAGCGGCAGCCGCACGCGCCGCGGTCTGGCGGGCACGACCTCGAGTGCCGACGGCATCGGCGTGAGGCGGCTGTTGCGCGTCACGAGCTTGGCGATGCGCGCCGGTCCGGTCGTGTACCCGCTCGTCGTGCGCGGCGCCTCGCCGAGCAGCGCGCCGAGCTCGTCGACGACCTCGGTCGCGCGCTGGTAGCGCGCAGCGGGCTCCTTCTCGAGGAGCTTCATCACGATCGCCTCGAGCTCGGGCGAGATGCCGGGCACCCGCTCGCCCGGCGGCGTCACGGTGCCGAACAGCTGCAGCGCGATGATCTCGCCGGCGCCCGGGGCAACAAACGGCGGCTGGCCGACGAGCAGCTCGTAGAGGATGCAGCCGAGCGAGTAGAGATCGGCGCGGTGATCGATCGCGCCGGCCGCGCGCGCCTGCTCGGGCGCCATGTAGAGCGGCGTGCCCATCAGCGTGCCGGTGACGGTGTGGCGCACGCCGGCCGCGGCGAGCCCGGCCGGCTCGGCGAGCTTCGCGATCCCGAAGTCGAGCACCTTCGGGCGTTCGCCGCCGGGCACGTCGGGATCGGGGACGAGGAACACGTTGTCGGGCTTGAGATCGCGGTGGACGATGCCCTTGTCGTGCGCGGCGGTGAGCGCGCTCGCGATGCCGCGCGCGATCTGCGTCGCCTCGACCTCGCCGAGCCGCCCGCGCTCCTCGACCCGCCGCGACAGCGGCTGGCCGTCGAGGAATTCCATGACGAGGTACGCGCGGCCGTCCTCGGTGTAGCCGAAGTCGAACACCTCGATGATGCCGGGGTGATCGATCGCGGTCGCCGCCTTCGCCTCGTTGAAGAAGCGCTGCACGAGCTCGTCGTTGAGCGTGAGGTCGGGGCGCAGCAGCTTGACCGCGGCGGGACGGCCGAGCAGCTCGTGGCGCGCGCGGTACACCGTGCCCATGCCGCCGCTGGAGAGCTCGGCGATGATGCGGTAGTTGCCCAGCACCGCGCCGAGGATGTCGGGCGGCACGGTCGGTAGGTGCCGGCCTTCGGTCATGCCCCACTTCGAGGATGCGCCACTCGCCGAGGCGCTTCAAGGAGCGGCGGGTCACGAGGTAGGCAACAGTAGGCGTGGTAGCCTGACCGGCGGATGCCGAGCTTCCAGCGCCACGTGTTCGTCTGCATCAACGAGCGGCCGGCCGACGACCCGCGCGGCTGCTGCAAGGCCAAGGGCGGCGTCGAGGTGCGAGATCGGCTGAAGAAGGAGCTCAAGGCGCGCGGGATCTCGAAGATCGTGCGCGCGAACAACGCCGGCTGCCTCGACCAGTGCGCGCGCGGCGTCAGCGTCGTCGTGTATCCCGAGCAGGTCTGGTACGGCGGCGTCACGGTCGACGACGTCGCCGAGATCGTCGAGTCGCATCTGGTCAACGGCAAGATCGTCGAGCGGCTGCTGATGCCCGACCAGCCTCACCTCGACCCGCACGTGCGGCTGCCGGTGATCCGGTGAGGGCGCTCGCGCTCGTCGCGCTGGTGGGCGGCGTCGCGGCCGCCGATCCGGATCCGGTCGCGCAGAACCAGGCCGAGGAGGCGAACCTCGTGTCGAACGCGCCGCGCCAGGGCGTGACGTTCGCGGCGTCGCTCGGCGGCGGCCTGCTGATCGCGAACGGCGGCGTCGAGGAGATCCCGGTCTTCTCGCTGCGGCTCGGTCACGTCGCGACGCCGAGCACGGTGGTCACGCTCGAGCTGACCGGCGGCACGTACCAGCACAAGCCGTCGACGACGCAGACCGTGATCGACGGCACCGGCAGCGTGCTCGTCGGCGCGCAGTACTACGTCGCGCCGAGTGTGTGGATCCGCGGTGGCGGCGGGCTCAACATCCACACCGTCGACAACGGGATGGCGCGAGACGTGCGTCCGGGGCCGGC
>JBLMXA010001013.1:0-4006 GCA_050257515.1 Acidobacteriota bacterium
AGCCGGCGTCGTTGCCGCTCGAGCTCGCGCCGTCGAGCACGACCGCCGCGGTGAACTGGCCCGAGCTCGCATCGAGGCGCGACAGCTTGAGCTGGCCGGCGCCGCGGTCGTAGTACGCGACGACCGGCGCCTGGTTGCGCGGGTCGCGGGCCGACGTGATCCACAGGCCGAGCCCCTCCGGCAGCGGGTAGATGTCGTCCATCGGCACCGAGCCGGTGTCGACGACCCAGTGCTGCCAGTCGCTGGCCTGCGTCGGCATCGCGGTCTGCGCGGCCGCGTAGCGCAGCTCGGCGTGGACGCCGTTGGCATCGGTGACGTGCGCGAGGTACGCGACGCCGGGCCGGCCGTCGTCGCTGCGCAGCGTGAGCGAGGTGTACATGCCCACCTCCACGCCGCCGCCGCCGGCATCGATCGTGTG
Source organism: Acidobacteriota bacterium (assembly GCA_050257515.1). Classification (GTDB taxonomy): domain Bacteria; phylum Myxococcota_A; class Polyangia; order Haliangiales; family Haliangiaceae; genus JABFXX01. Next base: position 419 of record JBLMXA010001013.1, read on the forward strand.
GATCTGCCACGTGCCGCCGACGCGCGCGGCGAACTTGAGCGACGCGTTGTCGACGTCGAAGTACGTCACGACCGGCGTGCCGTCGGGCTCGACCTGGATGCTCGTGTACATGCCGACGTCGGGGCCGTTCGCCGAGATGCCGCCGCGGATCATCGAGCCGGGGACGTCGACGTTCGCGTCGGTCGGCACGCCGTCGACCCACTCCCAGGTCTCGGTCGGGATGCGGCCGCCCTGCGTCTGCGCGACGACGAGGTCGCCGTACGTCTGCGCGTAGGCCGACACCCAGATCGAGCCGTCGGGCGACGCGGCGACCGACGAGTACGGTCCGATGCGGCCCGGCGGGATGTCGTCGGAGCACACGCACGTGTTGTCGATGCAGAACGGCAGCTGGCCCTTCGGACAGAAGTCGGGGCCGCAGTCCTTCGCGGTCTCGCACGACTTGCCCGCGTTGCTGCAGTTGCAGCCCGGCACGAGCGAGCTCGCGACCGACATCAGCGCCCACACGCCGACGTTCGCGGCGAGCCGGCTCTTGATCACGCGGCGCACCCACCGCGGGCGCCGCCGGCGCAGCACGAAGATGCCGACGAGCGCGAACATCGCCACGCCGCCGGCGCTCGGGCCGGTCGAGTCGCAGCCGCAGCCGTTCGCGCCGGCCGAGCCGTGGAACGCGCTGACGAGCTCGATCGTCTGGTTGCCGACCTCGTCCTTCGTGAACACCGCGAGCTGGCCGCCGACGGCGAGCGCCTGCGCCTGCTCGCGCGTCAGGTGCATGTCGGCGTACGCGACCCACTCGGTGTCGGGCGTCGTCGCGCCGGGGCGGCCGAACGCGACGCGCACGTTCTTGCCGCTGACGACGTCGTAGATCGGCACGACCAGCTCGTCGTCGTTCCAGCCGACGCGATCGGCGAACACGCGCGGGCCGACCGAGTCGATCGTCACCGGCATCGGCGCGAGGTCGGTGTTCGTCCGGTAGTCGCCCTTGACGCGCGAGCGCAGCCCGATCTGGTACTTGCCCTGGAACGCGAACGCGCGGTCGCTGATCGCGATCGTGCCGCCCGGCTGCCACTCGTGCCACATGCCGTTGTCGAACCGCCACGTCCACTCGAGCTCGCGCCCGCCCGCATCGTAGCGATCGGCCTCGACGGTGATCGTCGGCAGCGCGCCGGTCTTCTCGCGCAGGAAGCTCGCGCGGATCTGCTCGGGCAGCGGCGTGTCGACCTTGACGATGTGCGCCTGGCCGGTCGACGCCGGCTGCAGCGGCGGCAGCGCGCCGTCCATCGCGGCGACGGCCTGCGCCATCGACGTCTCCTTCAGGCCGAGCATGCGCATCATCGGGCTCGCGCCGAGCGACGCGTAGAGCGCGAGGAACTCGTCCTGGCTGGTCGTCACCTTCGTGATCGACAGGTTGTTGAGCGAGAAGCCGGCGAACGTCGGCACCGTGATCGGCGGTAGGTTGCCGAGCAGCGGCGTCACGAGGTCGAACACCGACGGCAGCACCATCTCGAGGTGCTGCGGCGTCTCCTTGACGAACTCGCTGTTGAGCACGGTGACCTGGACGTTCGACGACGAGATGCCGACGAGCGACATCACGATCTGCGCCGGCATGTTCGGCATCTGCTGGAACTGCAGGTTGACGCCGATGTTCATCGTCAGGTCGAGCGTGAACGCGCGGACGTAGCGCTCGAACACGAACGCGTAGAAGTCGACCTCCATGTGCTCGAGGTGGATGGTCAGCGCCGGCGACGCGGTCGTGTTGTCGCCGATCGTGAACGACACCTCGCGCTGCGGCCGGGTCACGAGCAACAGCGGGTTCTTGCCGCTGTCGTCGGCGAGATCGCCGAGCGACGGGACGAGGATGCCGATCGTGCCGACGTTGAGCTGGTTGATGTAGCTCGTGCCGACACCGAGGCACATCGCGCCCGACGTCACGAGGTGGTGGCCGAGCTGGTCGAGCGTCGTGTGCGAGATGCCCATCGCGAGATCGGCGCCGGTCGGATCCGGCATGCCGTCGAACTCGTCCGCGGGCAGCATCTCGAACGTGCCGCGCGACGTCGTCGGCAGGCTGAACGGCGCGGCGGAGAAGTCGGGCACGCCGAGCGGCGGCACGCACAGCGACGGCTCGCTCGCGTACGGCACGCCGTCACCGCGGGTGCCGGTGCGCGTCGACGGATCGAGGTCGGAGTTGATGCCGGTGATCACGCCGAGGCTCATGCCGTTGCCGTTGAGCGACACGTAGCCGCCGGGCACGAGGCGCGCCTCCATCTCGGCCTTGGTGCCGGGCGAGATGCCCGCGAGCATCTTGCCGACGTCGAGCATGCCGGCGATGCCGAGCGGGTTCGGCAGCATGTTCTGCAGCAGGCCGTCGAGCACGGGCGACAGCAGCTGGATCACGAACTGGCCGGCGAACGAGTCGACGAGGCCACCGAGCAGATCGAGGATGTCGGAGACGACGCTGCAGCCCGTGAAGCTCATGTTGAGCTTGAACGAGTTGACGTTCGCGAGGTGCACCGTGAGCTCGCCGGTCGTCGCATCGATGCCGAACTTGACGTCGAAGTTGCCGGCGAGGTCGGTCGAGGTGCCGGTGATCGAGCACGAGAAGCCGACGCCGAGGACCTGGCCGCGGATCGGCACGGTCGCGCTGACGCTCGTCGACAGCGCGACGTTGAGCGTCTGCGTGTCGGTCACCGACAGCGACAGCCCGTTGTTGTTGATCGAGACGTTGGCCTGGCAGCCCTGCGAGGGCCCGGCGCAGTCGTTCTTGTAACAGTACTCGACGCCGGTCGCGAGGAAGCCGCCGGTCGGCGTGCCCGACTTGCCATCGCCGACGCAGAAGCCGTTGCCGAGCGCGTTGTTCAGCGCGCCGGGCAGGATCGACGTGAGCTTGGCGAAGCCCTGCGGGGTGACGCGGATCTGGGCGCCGCCTTCGATCGTTTGTGTTGCAGGCAACCCGCCTGGTGGCAGCGGTTGCGATGCGCCGCACGCGCCGCAGCCACCGAAGTTTCCGCACGCGCCCATCGCGAGCACGAACAGGACGCACAACACGTTGTCGATGCGAGTCGAACGAACGAACACAGCGGGCCTCCCCTCGAAGCGGCCCCGGTATACCTGAACAGGGTTTCTCGTTGGAAGGACATTTGTTACGTAGCTGCGCGTGGATCCAGGGCTTTTGTGAGCCAGCATCCAGTGCAAACAAGCGGTTGCACGGCGGTCGACCGCGCCACGCAGCGCGGCACGATCTCTTGACAGTCATGGGGTCGGCCCGCTAACTACTGCGCCCACGCTCCAGGGTCCGTAGCTCAGTTGGATAGAGCGCCGGGCTTCAAACCCGTAGGTCGGGCGTTCGTGTCGCCCCGGACTCACTGAAAACTAATGATCGCGTTTCCCAACCGGGGGCATAGCTCAATGGTAGAGCATCGGACTCTTAATCCGCTGGTTGTAGGTTCGAGTCCTACTGCCCTCACTCGCTTCGCTCGCTGCGCTCGCTGCGCTCGTGAGGGCGCGCCCGCTGCGCGGTCGCTGCGTCCGCTCGCTGCGCTCGCGTCCGCGTAGGACTCTCCGCCCGCGCGGGTCCCTCCTCGCGCGCGCCGC
>JBLMXA010001014.1:0-7092 GCA_050257515.1 Acidobacteriota bacterium
CCGAACAGCGTCAGGTTGCCGGCGAGCGTCGACGCGACCGCGAGCATGACGAAGCCCCACGTCGGATCCGGCATCCGCGGCACCCACGCCACCGCGACGATCACGAGCGGCACGTTCGACACGACGTTGGAGCCGACCACGACGAGCGCGACGAACGCGACATCTCCGGCGAGGTCCCCTCGCGCGACGAGGGGAGCGAGCGCGTCGAACAGGTCGTCGAGCACGCCGGCGTGCGCGAGCCCGGCGACGACGACGAACAGCCCGGCGAAGAACGCGAGCAGCGTCCAGTCGATCGTCGCGAACACGCGGCGGTGCTCCAGCGTGCGCGCGGCGACCATCAGCGCGGCGGCCGCCGTCATCGCGGCGCCGGCGAGCGACACGCCGGCGAGCGCGAGGATCGCGAACAGCGCGAGCGCGACGAGCGCCTTGACCATCAGCACGCGATCGAGCGCGGGCCGCGGCGGCGACCGCGCGGCGAGCGGCCCGTCCGGCAGGTCGTAGCGGAACAGCCACCCGATCAGCGCGGCGTTCGCGGCGAGACACGCGAGGCCGACCGGCAGCGCGAGCGCGAGGTACTGCCCGAAGCCGAGGTGCCCGTGCGCGGCGGCGCCGATCACCATGTTCTGCGGGTTGCCGGAGAAGCTGACGACGCCGCCGACGTTCGCGGCACCGGCGAGCGCGAGCAGGTACGGCAGCGGCGGCAGCCGCGCCTCGACGATCACCGCGACGACGAGCGGGGTCATCATGACGCACACCGTGTCGTTGACGAGGAACGCCGACAGCCCGCCGGCGACGAACGTCAGCCCGAACAGCAGCGAGCGCGCCGAGCCCGCGCGGGTCAGCACGAGGTACGCGGCGAACCGGAAGAACTGCGCCTCCTGGAGGTACGCGGCGATCACGAGCACGCCGAACAGCAGGATCAGCACGTGCAGATCGATCGCGTGGAGCGCCGCGTCCATCGGCAGCCCGCCGACGAGCACCATCGCGACCGCGCCGACGAGCGCCGCGCTCGGCCGGTCGAGCCGCAGGAAGTGCAGCTGCCGGCTCGCGATCAGCAGGTAGGTCACGCAGAAGACGACGAGCGAGCCGGTCACGGGTGCGACACCCACGATACGCCGGGTCGCGGGTCGTCATCGCATGCGAGAGATCCCGCGGCCGCGCGGTGCGTCGTCGCAGGGATGCGTCCACGCTGGCTCGTCCCGATCTCGCTGTCCGGTCATGTCGTCGTCTTGCTCGCGATCTACGTCGTCGGCGTCTGGCACCTCGAGCGCCTCGAGGCGGCCAAGCTCCCGTTCGATCTGTCGGTCGCGGGACCACCGCCGCCGGAACCGGCGGGCGGCCACGACCTCGATCGCGAGGTCAAGCTCGACCCCAAGAAGCCGGTCGCCAAGGTCACCACCCAGCCGCCCACCACGACGCCGCCGCCAGCGACCGCCCAGCCCGAGGACGACCGGACCGGCACCGGAGACGGCTCCGGCTCGGGCTCGGGCTCGGGCTCGGGCTCGGGCAAGCCGACCGACACCGGCACGTGCACCGATCCGCCGTGCGGCGACGCGCCCGAGCCGCCGAAGCCGGTCACGCCGCCTCCGCCACCGCCGCCGATCAAGGTCGTGCCGCCCACCGCGCTCAAGCGGATCTCGGGCGAGACCCACCTCGAGCCGTCCGACGTCGACAAGACCGCGATGCGCCGTGCCGAGCAGGACCAGACGCGCGCCGCGATCAAGCTCTGCGTGTCGGCGGCCGGCGCGGTGACGTCGGTGGCGCTGCTGCGGTCCTCGGGATATCCCGCGTACGACCAGCGGCTGCTCGCCGCGATCGCGGCATGGCGCTACCAGCCGTACACGCTCGACGGCCGTCCCGTCGCGGTCTGCACCGCGGTGACCTTCATCTACGCGACCAAGTAGCGCTATCTTCCAGGGGCTTGGCCCTCGCGATCGAAGTCTCCGATCTGAAGAAGACCTACCGCACGCCGTTTCGCCGCAAGAAGGTCGAGGCGCTGCGCGGGGTGTCGTTCCGGGTCGAGCACGGCAAGATCTTCGGCTTCGTCGGCCCCAACGGCGCCGGCAAGACGACGACGATCCGCACGCTGATGGGCCTCATCCGGCCCAGCGGCGGCAGCGCGAAGATCCTCGGCCACGCGATCCCGAGCCGCGAGGCGCGCGCGCAGGTCGGCTTCCTGCCCGAGAGCCCGTACTTCTACGACTACCTGACGGTCGGCGAGCTGCTCGATCTCGCCGGCCGGCTGTTCGGCGTGCCCCACGCGCTGCGCCAGAAGCGCGCGGACGAGCTGATCGAGCGCGTCGGCCTGGGCCGCGCGCGCACGCAGAGCCTCAAGAAGTTCAGCAAGGGCATGCTGCAGCGCGCGGGCCTCGCGCAGGCGCTGATGAACGACCCCGCGGTCGTCGTGCTCGACGAGCCGACGAGCGGCCTCGACCCGATCGGCCGCAAGGAGGTCCGCGATCTGATCCTCGAGCTGCGCGCGCAGGGCAAGACCGTGTTCTTCTCGTCGCACATCCTCACCGACATCGAGGCGATCGCCGATCAGGTCGCGATCGTGGCGCGCGGTCAGATCCAGGCGCAGGGCACGCCGGGCGAGCTCGTGCAGCGCGCGGTGCTCGGCATCGACGTCACGCTGCGCGTGCCGGCCGCCGCCGACGCCGAGCTCGGCGAGGGCGCGAGCGGCGTCCACCGTACCGGCGAGGAGCTGACGCTGACGCTCCCCGCCGAGATCGATCTCGACGCGTGGCTCGCGAAGGCGCGCGACCAGGGCGCGAAGCTGGTGTCGGTGACGCCGCGCCACGAGACGCTCGAGGAGCTGTTCCTGCGCCGGATCGCCGATGCCGATCCGTCGGCCGCCGCCGCGGAGGGCCGGGTATGACGGACCGTCTCGGCCGGATCTGGGCGATCGCGCTCAACACGTTCCGCGAGGCCGCGCGCATCCGCGTGCTGTACGGCATCGTCGTGCTCGTCGTCGGCGCGAACCTGTTCGCGATCGTGCTCGGCACGATGTCGATGCACGAGTCGGCGCGGGTCGCGCGCGACGTCGGGCTCGCCGGCATCTCGCTGTTCGGCTCGCTCACCGCGATCTTCCTCGGCGTGTTCCTGCTCTACGGCGAGGTCCAGCGCCGCACGATCCACGCGATCGTGTCCAAGCCCGTCGAGCGCTGGGAGTTCGTCGTCGGCAAGTACGCCGGCATGGCGCTCGTGCTGACCGCGCTCGTCGCGATGTTCTCGGTCGCGATGATCGCGATGCTCGCGTGGCAGCACGTCGCGGTGTCCGAGGCGGTCGTCCAGGCGATCGTGCTCGCGTGGCTCGAGGTGCTGACCGTCGCCGCGATCGCGATCTTCTTCTCGTCGTTCTCGACGCCGTTCCTGTCGGGGATCTTCGCGCTCGCGATGTGGGTGATCGGCCGCGTCACCCCCGACATCCTCGACGCGACGCGCGCGGCCTCGACGTGGATCCGCACGGTCGCCCGTGTCGCGCTCGAGGTCGTGCCCGACCTCCACCTGTTCTCGCCGTCGGGGCGCGTGGTCGAGGGCGCGACGATGAGCGTGCACGCCGACTTCGTGTCGTGGACCTACGTCGGGATGGCGACGCTCCACGGCCTCGGCTGGATCGGCGGTTTGCTCGCGTTCGCCTGCATCCTTTTCCACCGGCGAGATTTCGCGTAGCTTACGCCTCCGTATGGCCAAGAACCTCGGTGGGGCGATCATCGATCTGCTCGATTCGGAGCGCGTCGATCTGCGCGCGGCCGCCGCGACCGTGCTCGCGGCCGTCGGCAAGGCCGACAAGTCGGTGCTCGACGCGCTGACCGGCAGGCTCGCGGACGCGGACGCCGGCGTGCGGCGGATCGCGCTCGAGGGCCTGGCCGACATGAACGCGGGCGGCATCGCGCCGAAGCTCGTACCGCTGCTCCGCGGCGACGACGAGACGCTCGCCGAGCGCGCCGCCGCGCTGCTCGCCCAGCAGGGGGCCACCGCCGAGGGCACGCTGCGCAAGGAGGTCGCGTCGGGGCCGGTCGGCGCGCGCCGCGTGATGGCGCAGCTGCTGCTGCGCCGCGGCACGCAGCCCGCGGTCGAGGCGGTCCTCGACCAGCTGTCCGACGACGAGTTCGGCGAGCAGGCGCTCCAGCTCGTGCGCAGCGAGCTCGACAGCGGGAACGACAAGCTCGCGAACCTCGTCGAGAAGATCGCGACCTCGCGCGCGAGCGACGTCGCGAAGGACCTCCACAAGGCATGGACGAAGGCCCAGAAGGCGGCCGAGGCCGCGGCGAAAGACGCGAAGAAGGCGGCGAAGAAGAAGGCGGCGAACGGCACGAACGGCGCGAACGGCCACGCGAGCGATCCGCTGCGCGATCCCGACGTCGCGGGCGGCGTGTCGCAGCTCGGCTCGCTGCTGCGGCTGATCGGCTACCTCGCGCGGCCGTCGACGCAGAAGATGCTGCTCGACTACGCCGATCCCGAGGAGCCGCGACCGATCCGGCTCGCCGCGATCGCCGGCCTGCGCCGGATCGTCGCGCAGAGCGAGGCCAAGGGCACCGAGAAGGTGATCGAGAAGCTGATCGAGTACGCCGACGGCGACGATCTCGCGGTCGCGCAATCGAGCGTCGACACGCTGCGCGGCGCGCGCATCCCCGAGTCGCTCGCGAAGCCGTTCGCCGCGCTCGCGAAGTCGGGCAACGTGTCCGCGCAGAAGCTCGCGATGGAGCGCATGCCCGCGGGCGGCGGCGCCTCGGCCGTGAAGGCGCTCGTCGAGGCGCTCGGCGGCGACGATCCGACCGCGCGCGACGCGGCGGCGCGCGGGCTCGCGAAGGCTCCCGAGGCGGTGCTGCCGCTCGTGCGCGCGCTGCTCGAGACCAAGGACGAGCAGATCGCGCGCCGCTACGCCGGCGTGCTGCGCTCCCACCGCGGCCACGTCTCGAACCAGGCGCTCGACGAGCTGACCGAGCGCGTGCGCGAGCACATGGAGAAGTCGCTCAAGGGCAAGGCGAGCGCCGATCAGATCGTGCTCGAGCGCGTGCTCGCCGAGCTGGTCGCCGACCTCGCGCCGGCGCGCCACGTCGAGCTGCTGTTCGATCGCGCGAAGCGGCTGCGCAAGGCCGGCAAGCCGGTCGAGGCGTTCGGCTCGCTCAAGCCGCTGCTCCGCTCGCGCGCCGATCTCGACGCCGCGATCGACGACGACCAGCGGTTCTTCCTCGCGCTGCTGTCGCTCGAGGCCGCCGGCGAGGGCATCCTGCGCTCGGCACACGCCGACGATCCGGTGTTCGAGCAGTTCGCGCGGCTCGCCGCGAAGGGCTACCCGGTCGCCAAGCAGCTCGCGCGCAACGGCGACGTCTCCGACGACCAGCTCTACGCGCTCGGCTTCCGCCTGATCGAGAGCGGCGATGCCTCGAACGAGGAGCTCGGCGCCGAGCTGCTGCAGGGCATCATCGAGGAGCGGCCGCGCAGCAAGCTCGCGAAGGCGGCGAAGAACAAGCTCAAGCTGACCGGCCACCTCGACGAAGACTGATTCGCGGATCCGAATCTGGATTCGTGGGCTAGCGTGCGCGCATGCGTGTTCTCTGGCTCGTGCTCGCCGCGTGCGGCACCGCGCACCACGTGTTCCCGCCCGACGCCGCGTCCGATGCCCGCGGCGACGGCGACGCGCCGCTCGCGTGGGGCGAGCGCTGCGGGAACGGCCTCGACGACGACGGCGACGGGCTCGTCGACGAGGACTGCACGCCGTCGCTGTTCGCGGGCGTGTTCGCGCCCGGCGTCGCCGCCGATCCCGCGCTCGCGCAGCTCGAGGCCGCGATCGGCCGCCCGCTGTCGGTCGTGCAGACGTACCGGTCGCTGAACAGCGACGCGATCGGCGACGACGTGACCGCGATCGTCGCGCGCGGCTTCGTCGCGCACCTCAACGTCGAGCCCGCCGGCTACACCGCGGCCGACTACGCGGCGCCGGCGGCCGACCCGATCGCGGGAGACGTCCGCACGATGGCCGCGCAGCTCGCGACCGCGCTCGCGGACCACCCCGGCCGCGTGATCGTCACGTTCGGCGCCGAGATGAACGGCAGCTGGACCGACTGGGGCTGCTTGCCGGCGGCGACGTACATCGCGCTGTACCGCGCGGCCCACGACGCGGTCGCCGCCGCGCTCGCCGGGGCCGGCGTCGACGCGCGCCGCGTGCGCTGGGCGTACGGCCCGAACGCGACGTCGTCGGCGAGCTGCGGCTCGCCCGCCGGCTACTACCCCGGCCACGCGTACGTCGACCTGCTCGGGATGAGCGCGTATCGCTCGACGACCGAGAGCGTCGGCACCACGATCGTCGCGCCGATGACCGCGCTCTTCGACGCGCTCGGCTATCCCGACGCGTGGCGGCAGCGCCGGTTCGTCGTGCTGCAGACCGGCGCGCGCGCGAGCGCCGATCGCGACGCGTGGCTGACCTCGCTCGTGCAGACCGCGACCGCCGATCCGCGGATCGCGGGGCTCGTCTACTTCGACGCCGACACGTGGGCGATCGCCCCCGGCGCGTTCACCGCCGCGCTCGCCGCCGCGCCGCCCGCCGATCGCGCGCTCGACGGCATCTTCGCGCCGTACTTCTGGGACGTGCCGTACGACCACCCGGCGTTCGCCGAGATCCAGGGCTTGCGCGATGCCGGCGTCACGTCGGGTTGCGCGAGCGATCCGCCGCGGTTCTGCCCCGACGATCCGGTGCGCGCGGCCGATGCCGAGGCGCTCCTCGCGCGCGCCTTCGCCGGCGCGCAGGTCTCGCTCGCCGATCCGGTGACCGAGCCCGCGCTCGCCGGCGCGCTCGCCTCGCTCGGCGCGGCCCCTCCCGCTGCGAACCCGGCGATCGCGACGCGCGCGCGTGCCGCGGTGCTGATCGCGCGCGCCGCGCGGCTCGCGCCGACGCCGTTCTAGTCGCCGCGCGTGATCCACAGCGCGCCGCGGCGCACGATGCCGCACGGCGCGACGACATCCGGCCAGCCGAGCTGCGCGAGCCGCGCCGAGACCTGACCGGCGAGCACCTCGAGCTGATGGTGGAGCGCCGGCGAGAACGGCTTCGCGCGCCCGCACTGGATCGAGCCGATCACGCCGCCCGGATCGACG
>JBLMXA010001015.1:0-5902 GCA_050257515.1 Acidobacteriota bacterium
CGACCGGCGCGTTCCGCATCGAGGACCTCGCGCCGGGACCGTACGACGTCCACGTGTTCGGCCCCGAGTTCGCGGACACGATCAAGCACGACATCAAGATCGAGCCCGGCAAGACGACCGACCTCGGCACGATCACGGTCGTGCGCGGCCGCCGGCTCGCCGGCAGGGTCGTCGACGCGAGCGGCACGCCGGTCGCGGGCGCGCGCGTCAAGCTCGGCGAGATGCTGTTCAGCGCCGCCGGCTCGGATGACGATCAGGCCGAATCGTGGGAGGACATGGCCGGCATCCGCAGCACGGTCACCGATCAGGACGGCGCGTTCTCGCTGCCCGGCGTGCCGCCGAAGGCGACGACGGTGATGGCCGATCATCCCGATCGCGGCCGCTCGCTGCCGCAGCCCGTGCCCGGCGGCACCGAGGATCCGCCGCCGATGACGCTCGCGCTGCGCGGCTTCGGCTCGATCATCGGCAAGGTCGTGCAGAAAGGCGTGCCGCAGCCGAACGTCACGGTCTCGGAGTCGACGAAGGGCGGCGCGCTGCAGGCCGCGTTCGCGCAGACCGCATCCGACGGCACGTTCACGATGCCGAAGGTCGCGGAGGGCACGCACGTGCTCAACGCGCTCCAGCAGCAGCTGATGGCGATGAAGGCGACGAGCGTCACCGTCGAGGTGACCGCGGGCAAGCAGACGCAGGTGACGATCGACATCCCGGTCGGCACGATCGCGTTGACCGTGGAGGTCCACGCGATGGCGAACAACAAGGTCGACGCCGCGCAGGTGTTCCTGATCGCGGGCACGGCGTCGATCGCGAACGCGAAGCAGCTCGCCGACGGGCTGTTCCAGGGCGGCATGCAGGGCATGAAGTTCTGGTTCGGCGAGGGCAAACCGGAGCCCGAGTTCGACGAGCTCGTCGCCGGCAACTACAGCGTGTGCTCGGTGCCGATCACCGGCGATCTCTCCGATCCGCAGTTCCAGCAGCGCGTGCAGGACAACATGCAGACGCTGAAGGTCTACTGCAAGCCGGTGAAGGTCAACGCGAGCCCGAACGCGCAGACCGTCGTGCAGGAGCTGCCGGCGATGACGCCGCTGCCGTCACCGAAGACCTGACGCGAACCACACGGCGGCGGCCGCGACCGCGATCAGCGCGATCACGAGCCACCACCTGCGCCCTCGCGCCGCCGGCTGCACCGGCGGTGTCGCCTGGACCGAACCCGCCGCCGGGTGCTCCCACGGGTCGGGATCGTCCACCTGCTCCGGCACCGCCGCCGAGACATCGGACGCCGTCTTCCGCCTCACCGTCGCCGGATGCGCGATCGTCGCCGGCGCGTTGCGCGCGTCCTCCGCGAGCAGGCCCGACAGCTCGTTCTCGCTCAGCACGCGCGTCGCGCCGCCGAATGCCGGCGCTTCCGACGGATCGTCGGCCACCATGTCGATCGTCTCCCCCATAGGCTCCTTCTTCACGGTCGTGCTCACTTCTCGGGCGCGTCGTCGATCTTGAGGCGGAAGAAGTGATGGCACTGGTTGCAGGTCTGTCCGATCTTCGTGAGCAGCGACTTCATGCTGTCGAGGTCGTGATGATCGACGGCAGTCGAGAACTTGTCACTGTCGCGCTGGAGCGCATCGTTGTACGTGTAAAACACCTCTCGCGCCTCGTCGCTCGAGACGACCGCGGGCGTCGGCAGGTGGCGGACGCGATCGACGGTGCCTCGGAGCTCGCCGGCCTGCTGCGCGAGGGAGGTGAAGTCGGGGTCGCCATCGGCGTGAAACACCTTAAAAATCAACTGGCTGAACACCGTGTTCATCTTGTCGCGCATCAGCTTGTCGAGCGCGGACTGGGGCTTGGCCGCCGGCGCCGCCGACGACGCGGGCGTCGCAGGATCCTTCGCGGGCGGCGAACCACACGCCAGGACGAAGATCGCAGCAATTGAGTATCTCATTATAGATCACCGTAACACGATCGAAACGGAACACTCAACCGTGCCGATGATTGGGCCCTCATGCATCCCCCGCGCGCCCGATGATCTGCGATGATGCCCGCGATGCGTTCATCGATCTCAGTCCTCACGCTCGTGCTCGCCGGGTGCCCTGCACCGACGACACCGACGACGCAGGCGCCCGCGCAGCCGGTGCAGACCACATTCGAGCACCTCGATCTGGATCACAGGATCGACTTCATGAAGGCGGTCGTCGTCCCCAAGATGCGGCCGGTCTTCCAGAACCACGACGCAAAGAAGTTCTCGAACTTCGGTTGTCCGACCTGTCACGGTGCCGGCGCGACCACCGGCGATTACGAGATGCCTAATACCGACCTGCCGAAGCTCGATTTCTCGGATCTCAGCAAGTTCCAGCAGGTCGACCTCGACTGGATGCAGAGCGAGGTCAAGCCGACGATGGCCAGGCTGCTCGAGATGCCGGAGTCGACGCGCACCCGGAAGGGCTTCGGCTGCCTGTCCTGCCACACGAAGCCGTGATCGCGTAAGCTGAGTTACGAACGGGTCGTGGCTGACATCACCCGAATGACTGCTGCGTAATGCAGCAATGTATTGATCCTAATACGGAAGATCGTCCTAGCGAAGGGGAAACCTGTGGCACCGCATCAGGTTATCCTTTACAGCGCGACTGAAATCTTGGAAGTCCTGGAGTCTCGGGGCCTTGCAGTGCGGGTGTATTCGTACCGGGACACTCGCTTTGGCAAGCTGTTCCAGAATTCACGCCTGATGTCTGCGAACTAGCCCAGTCCGCAGATCTGGCGCCAGGCGTGCACATCCCCGGCCGCGCGCGGCCACCGGGTGGTGGCTGCTCGGACTCGGCATGTCCGAGCAGATCGGTATTCTCATTACTACTTGCCAATCCACATGAAAAAGCTGATTGCGCTCGTCGCGCTGTTCCTGATCGGGTGTGTCGACGAATCGAAGCTGACCTCGGAGGAGCGCGATCTCCTCTCCGGGTACAAGCTCGTGCCGCTGCCGGCAGATCCGTCCAACCGCGTCGCCGACGACGCGCGCGCGGCGGTCCTCGGCAAGCAGTTCTTCTACGAGACCCGGTTCTCCGGAGCGCTCGGGCCGCTGAACGACGGCGTGAGCGACGGCAGCCTCGGACCGTCCGGCACCGCAGGCCGCGTGTCTTGCTACGAGTGCCACCAGCCCGAGCTCGGCGGCACCGACCATCGCTCGCTGCCGTCGGCGACGAGTCTCGGCGCCGCGTATACCGGACGCAACGCACCGTCGATCATCAACGCCGCGTACTCGGATCCCGCGAAAGGCGGCTGGCAGTTCTGGGATGGCCGCAAGGACTCGCAGTGGTCGCAGGCGCTCGGCCCGACCGAGAGCCCGGCCGAGGAGAACAGCACGCGCCTGCAGATCGCGCACGTGATCTACGACCACTACAAGGCGCCGTACGAGGCGATCTTCGGCGCGCTACCGGATCTGACGGACACGGTGCGGTTCCCGGCGAGCGGCAAGCCCGGCGATGCCGCGTTCGACGGCATGGCCGCCGCCGATCAGGACGCGATCGACCGCGTGTTCGCGAACTACGGCAAGGCGATCGCCGCGTACGAGCGGCGTCTCGTCAGCCCGAGCTTCGCGCCATCGCCATTCGATCGGTTCTTCGCCGGCGACGAGACCGCGATGTCGCCGGCCGCGCTGCGCGGCGCGAAGCTGTTCGTCGGCTTCGCCGCCTGCAACGAGTGCCACCGCGGCCCGACGTTCTCGGACTTCCGCTTCCACAACATCGGCTGCCCGCAGTATGGCGATCACGTGCTCGTCACCGACGTCGGGCGCTACAACGGCGTGTCGGGCGTCCAGAGCGATCCGTTCAACCGCGCCGGCGCGTACAGCGACTCGCCCGACAGCTCGCACCTCACCGGGCTGGTCGCGACCGATCTCGACACCGGCGCGTTCAAGACGCCGACGCTGCGCAATGTCGAGAAGACCGCACCGTACATGCACGACGGCGTCTACACGGACCTGTGGGCCGTCGTGAACCACTACAACTTCGGCGGTGCGACCGGCGAGTACTCGGGCCAGAAGGATCCTTCGATCCAGCCGCTGCTGCTCGACGACCAGCAGCTCGCCGATCTGGTCGAGTTCCTGAAGTCGCTGTCCGATGGCGATCCGCTTCCCACGGCCGACTTCCCCGAGGGGCTCGTCGCGCCGCCGACGCTGCCATGAAGAAGCCCGAACCCGAAGATCGGCCGCAGCTGGCGCCCATCTCGATCGACTCGCTGCAGCGGCTCGCGGTCGTCGGCAACGATCCGAGCGAGCCGGCGGACCAGTTCACGCCGGTCAAGGGCGAGCCGTTCGGCAAGTACCTGCTCGTCGGCGAGGTCGCGATGGGCGGCATGGCCGAGGTGTTCCTCGCGGTGCAGCAGGGCATCCAGGGCTTCATGAAGGTGGTCACGCTCAAGCGCGTGCTGCCTCACCTCAGCTCGCCGGACTACATGCGGATGTTCATCGACGAGGCGCGGCTGTGCGCGCGCTTCGATCACCCGAACATCGTCCGCACGTTCGAGTTCGGCGAGCTCGCCGGCCGCTACTACACCGTGATGGAGTACCTGGCGGGCGAGGACCTCAGCAAGGTGCTCTCCCGCGCGCATCGCGCGAAGCAGCCGGTGCCGTTCAACATCGCGGCGAGCATCGTCGGGCAGGTCTGCGCGGGCCTGCACTACGCGCACGAGCTCGCCGACACCTCGGGACACGCGATGGGGCTCGTCCATCGCGACGTCAACCCGTCGAACATCATCACCACCTACAACGGCGAGGTGAAGCTGATCGACTTCGGCGTCGCGAAGGCGAACGTCAGCGCGGTGCAGACGCTCGCGGGAACGATCAAGGGGAAGATCGCGTACATGTCGCCCGAGCACGTGCTCGCGCGCGGCGTCGACCGGCGCTCCGACGTGTTCTCGACCGGCGTCGTGCTGTGGGAGCTGCTGACGGTCAAGCCGCTGTTCATGCGCGAGACCGAGGCCGCGACGCTGTACGCGATCATGAACGATCCGATCGCGAAGCCCAGCACGTACCGGCCCGACGTACCGCCGGCGCTCGAGGAGATCGCGATGCGCGCGCTCGCGCGCACGCCCGCGGACCGCTACGAGACCGCCGAGGAGATGCGGGAGGCGCTCGAGGCGTTCGTCGCGACCCAGTCGAAGGTCGACGCGCGCGTGCTCGCGAGGTACCTGGAGGGGCTGTTCGGAGCGAGCCGCGCCGAGGCCAAGCGCGCGATCTCGGAGAGCCGCTCGCTGCCGAAGAACATCTCGCTGGTGATGCGGCTGCGCAGCGAGATCCGCGACGACATCGCCGAGCAGCTCGCGGCCGAGCCGCCCGCGATCACCGTCGAGCGGCCCGGCACGAGCCCGGGGATCCGCCGCAAGGCGCCGCTCGTCGCCGTCGGCGTGATCGCGATCGGCGCGCTCGGCGGGCTCGGCGCGCTCGCGCTCCGCCACGGCCCGGCGGCGGTCGACCAGGCCGCTCCCGCGCACGCGCCGGCAGCAGGTCAAACCTCCGTCGAGATCACGAGCGAGCCGGCGGGAGCCGCGGTGTTCATCGACGGCGAGCCGACCGGCCTCCAGACGCCGACGACGCTGTCCGACGTGCGCGCGGGCACGCTGGCGATCCGGATCGAGAAGCCGGGCTACGCGGCGGCCACGCAGAGCTTCGACGTGATCGCCGGCAAGTCGGTGTCGAAGCAGTTCACGCTCGCACCGCTGCCGGGCCGGCTGATCCTCGTCGGGCTCCCCGCCGACGGGGAGATCTTCGTCGACGGCGCCGAGCACCTGCTCGGCGAGGTGATCACGCTGCCGGCGGGCAAGCACGATGTCCGGCTCGATCAGGCGGGCTCCACGATCCTCACCCAGACGATCGAGACCGGCGCGGGCGATCAGACCTGGGAGCTGCGCGGCGGGGCGTTCA
>JBLMXA010001016.1:0-4115 GCA_050257515.1 Acidobacteriota bacterium
CGGCTCACCGACTCGGTCGAGACCGCGCTGCGCGAGGGCAAGGGCAAGCTGATGGTCGAGGTCGCGGGCGAGAAGGTGCCGCGCGTCTACAGCGAGGCCAACGCGTGCCCCAAGTGCGGCATCGGCTTCCCCGAGCTGTCGCCGCAGAGCTTCTCGTTCAACTCGCCGCTCGGCATGTGCGTCGAGTGCAACGGCCTCGGCGAGCGGCTCGCCGCCGATCCCGATCTCGTCGTCCCCGATCCGAACCTGTCGATCCGCCAGGGCGCGGTCGCGGTGTGGGGCGAGGCGATCGCGAAGGACTCGGGCTGGACGACGAACATCGTCAAGGCGCTCGCGCGCGCGTTCAAGATCGATCTCGACAAGCCGTGGAACAAGCTCGGCGAGAAGCAGCGCAACGTGCTGATGAACGGCACCGGCGACAAGCGCGTCAACGTCACGTGGGAAGGCCGCCACTCGACCGGCGAGTGGGCGATGCGCTACGAGGGCATCCTCGCGCAGCTCGAGCGCCGGCACCGCGAGTCGTCGAGCGATCGCACGAAGGCGCATTACGAGCAGTTCTTCCGCGCGATCCCGTGCGCGGTGTGCCACGGCACGCGCCTGCGGCCGGAGTCGCGCGCGGTGTTCGTCAACGACAAGGCGATCGTCGAGGTCACCGGCATGACCGTGCGCGAGGCGTACGAGTGGCATGCCTCGATGAAGCTCGTGGGATCGCGCGCGCAGATCGCCGGCGAGGTGCTGAAGGAGATCAAGAACCGGCTCACGTTCCTGCTCGACGTCGGCCTCGACTACCTGACCCTCCACCGCGGGGCGGGCACGCTGTCCGGCGGCGAGGCGCAGCGCATCCGGCTCGCCTCGCAGCTCGGCAGCGAGCTGTCGGGCGTGCTGTACGTGCTCGACGAGCCGTCGATCGGCCTGCACCAGCGGGACAACGAGCGGCTGATCCGCACGCTGCACCGGCTGCGCGACCTCGGTAACACCGTGCTCGTCGTCGAGCACGACGAGGCGACGATCGAGGCGGCGGACTGGGTCGTCGACTTCGGGCCCGGCGCCGGCCGCCACGGCGGCAAGGTGATCGCCGAGGGCACGCCCGAGGACGTCAAGCAGGTCGCCGGCTCGATCACCGGCCGGTTCCTCGCCGGCGTCGAGCGCATCGAGGTGCCGGCGACGCGCCGGAAGCCGAAGAGCTGGGTCAAGCTGACCGGCGCGCGCGAGCACAACCTCAAGAACGTCACCGTCGAGATCCCGCTCGGCACGATGGTCGCGGTGACCGGCGTGTCGGGCGCGGGCAAGTCATCGCTGATCAACGCGACGCCCTACCCCGCCCTCAACCGCATGCTCCACCGCTCGCTCGAGCGCGTCGGCCCGTACGACGAGCTGACCGGCCTCGGCCAGATCGACAAGTGCATCGTCATCGACCAGCAGCCGATCGGCCGCACGCCGCGCTCGAACGCGGCGACGTACACCAAGGCGTTCGATCTGATCCGCGAGATGTTCTCGCAGGTGCCGCAGGCGCGCACGTACGGCTACGGCCCGGGGCGGTTCTCGTTCAACGTGTCGGCGAAGCAAGGCGGCGGCCGCTGCGAGGCGTGCGAGGGCGCCGGCGTGCGCGAGGTCGAGATGCACTTCCTGCCGAACGTGTTCGTCACGTGCGAGGTGTGCAAGGGCCACCGCTACAACGACGCCACCCTGCGCGTGACGTACAAGGACAAGAACATCGCGCAGATCCTCGACACTCCGGTCGAGGAAGCGGCGGAGCTGTTCAAGCATCACAAGCAGCTGTCGCGCATCATGCAGACGATGCTCGACGTCGGGCTCGGCTACCTGACGCTCGGTCAGCCGGCGACCACGCTGTCGGGCGGCGAGGCGCAGCGCGTGAAGCTCGCGCGCGAGCTCGCGCGCGTGCAGACCGGCCGCACGCTGTACCTGCTCGACGAGCCGACGACCGGCCTGCACTTCGGCGACGTCAAGAAGCTGCTCGAGGTGCTCGGCCGGCTCGTCGACGGCGGCAACACCGTGCTCGTGATCGAGCACAACCTCGATGTCATCAAGACCGCGGACTGGATCATCGATCTCGGTCCGGAGGGCGGCGCGGCCGGCGGCGAGGTGATCGCGACCGGCACGCCGGAGCAGGTCGCGCAGGTCGCGAAGAGCTACACCGGCCAGCACGTCAAGCCGCTGCTCGAGCGCGCGCGCCGCACGAAGAAGTCACCTCCGGGAGGCGGCCGCCCACATGTAGGCTCGACTCGCATCACAGATTCTGCGGCTGCTGATGCTGACGATACGCGCGCGAAACTGCACGCTTCGTAGTAGCGAAACGCCACGGACTCGGCGTCTCGACTGCTGTCAGAACGCTGCACGAGTAGCGCACGAATGCGCGGGTGGCCAGCGCGCTAGCCACCCGATCTCGCGTGGCACGGGACGTGATGTGCGCAGCGGCTCATGCGCGTCCTCACGAAGTCGTTGCTGGTCCAAATGTCGCTCGCAGCCTCGCTCGCGGCTTGTGCGGTCGATCAGCCGCAGGATCCGTCGGGCAGTGAGCAGAGGTCAGCTGCCAACGAGGCGGGCGCCGCGAACATCCGTCAGCTGCCGCACCGCAAGGTTTGCGACGATCCGACGGCGCGGTTCCACTGCTACGCGCATGTCGTCACCGACGAGCAAGGCAACGTCGTGCCGCTCGCGAGCTCGGGCTACGGCCCGAGCGACCTGCAGAGCGCGTACAACCTCGACACCTCGCTGACTCCCGGCGCGACGATCGCGATCGTCGACGCCTATGGCTACTCGTCGCTCGAGAGCGACCTCGCGCAGTACCGCAGCCAGTACGGCCTGCCGGCCTGCACGAAGGCGAACGGCTGCTTGAAGATCGTCAACCAGAACGGCCAGACGTCGCCGCTGCCGGGCGCCGCGCCGTCGGGCGACGACTGGACGGCGCTGCCGGGCGCCGCGCCGTCGGGCGACGACTGGACGGTCGAGACCGCACTCGACGTCGACCTCGCGAGCGCCGCGTGCCCGAACTGCAAGCTCCTCGTCGTCCAGGCGCAGGACGATCAGGGCGACGGCCTCGACGTCGCGCAGAACGCGGCCGCCTCGCTCGGCGCGACCGTCATCAGCAACAGCTGGGGCGCCCCCGAGGACAGCACGGTCGGCAGCCAGGAGACGTACTTCCACCACCCCGGCATCGCGATCTTCGTCGCGGCCGGCGACAGCGGCTACGACAACGGCGGCCAGGGCCCGGACTACCCGTCGACGTCGGCGTACACGATCGCGGTCGGCGGCACGACGCTGAGCACGAGCACCAACTCGCGCGGCTGGAGCGAGAGCGCGTGGAGCAGCGGCGGCAGCTCGTGCAGCCAGAACATCGGCAAGCCCTCGTGGCAGACCTCGAGCGCGTGCAGCATGCGCGCGGCCTCCGACGTCGCGGCGGTCGGTAATCCGAGCACCGGCCTCGCGGTCTACAACGCGGCCAACGGCGGGTTCATCGTCGTCGGCGGCACGTCGGCGTCGAGCCCGTTCGTCGCCGGCGTGATGGCGCTGTACGGCCACGGCGACGCCACCGCGCAGTTCTTCTACCAGAACCCGACCGCGTTCTACGACGTCACGAGCGGCACGAACGGCAGCTGCGGCAACGTGCTGTGCCGCGCCGGCTCCGGCTGGGACGGTCCGACCGGCATCGGCACGCCGAACGGCACCGTGATCGGACAGATCACCGGCGGCGGCGGCTCGGGCTCCGGCTCCGGCTCGGGCTCGGGCAGCGGCTCGGGGTCCGGCAGCGGCATGGGCAGCGGCTCGGGCTCCGGCAGCGGCTCGGGCTCGGGCAGCGACACCGGCGGCGGCTCCAACGGCGGCAGCACCGGCAGCGACGGCAGCGGCAGCGGCACGGTCGGCGTCACCCAGCGCAGCGCGGGCTGCTCGGCGGGCGGCGGCGGCAGCGCGGCGAGCATGCTGCTCGTGCTCGGCCTCGCGTTCGCGCGGCGCCGCCGCACGGCGCGTCGCTAGGCTAGCGCCAACGCCGGTCACGTAGCGGCGCGTCCGTTGGTCGTGCTCGTACTCGTACTCGTGCTCGGCTGTTCGAGGAGCGATTCGGAGGCAAACCCGCGATGCCTGGGTGATCGACGCCC
>JBLMXA010001017.1:0-10847 GCA_050257515.1 Acidobacteriota bacterium
GGCATACGAGTTGCTCGCCAACATCGATCGCGATCTGCGCGCGGACACCGGCTCGGCGCAGGTCGCGCTCGAGAGCGCCTCGCAGGCCGACCCGTCGCGCGTCGATCTCATGCACCGGCTCGAACGCGAGTACACGACCACCGACCAGATCGGCGAGCTGCTGCGCCTGCGCCGCGCCGAGCTCGAGCACATCCCGAACGAGCTCGCGCGCGATCGCGCCGCGATGATCATGGACACCGCGAGCCTCGCCGAGCGCGACAACCGCCCCGACGTCGAGCTCGGCGAGCTGTACCGCAGCGCGCTCGCCGCCGATCCGAAGCACCGGCTCGCGCTGCTGCAGCTCGAGTCGATGGTGCGGCGCGCCGGGGCCTCCAGCGAGCTCGCGGAGCTCGAGGCGCAGATCGCGGCGTACTTCGAGGGCGATGCGCGCACGCAAGCGTCGTTCTTCACGCGCTCCGGCGAGACGCTCGCGGAGCTCGGCCAGATCGACGCCGCGGTCCAGCGGTTCGGCAAGGCCGACGTCGTCCAGCCCGGCCACGTGCCCGCGCTCGAGGCGTGGCGCGGCGCCGCGCTCAAGGGCCAGCTGTGGCTCGACGCCGCCGATGCCGCCACGCGCCAGGCGAACGCGGCGAGCGAGCCCCAGGCGCGCGCGGAGCTGCACCACCTCGCGGGCGTCGTGCTGATGGACAAGGCGCTGATCGGCGAGCAGGCGATGGCCGCGTTCCGCCGCGCGCTCGAGGCCGATCCGGGCCACAAGGACGCGTTCCTGCGCCTGCGCATCTTGCTCGAGGAGGACGCGCGCCACGACGAGCTCGCGATCCTGCTCGCGACGCGCCTCGAGCACGAGACCGATCCGCCCGCGCGCATCGAGCTGCACCGCGCGCTCGCGAAGCTGCTGCGCGACTTCATCGGCGATCGCGACGGCGCGAAGAAGCACTACCGCGAGATCCTCGCCTCCGATCCGAACGATCTGCTCTCGCACGCCGCGGTCGCCGACATCGCGTGGGAGCAAGGCGCGTGGCAGGAGGCGGCCGACGCGCTGATCTCGCGCGCGAAGCTCGAGAAGGATCCCGAGATCCTGAAGACGCTGTGCTTCCGGCTCGGCCTGATCTACGCCGATCGCCTGATCGACGTGCCGATGGCGCTCAAGGCGTTCCAGCGCGCGCTCACGTACCAGCCCGACGACGAGGCGACGCTCGTGCGGCTCGCCGATCTCGCGACACAGGCCGGCGAGTGGAAGCTCGCGCTCGGCGCGTGCGAGCGGCTGGTCAAGGGCGAGCAGGATCCCGACAAGCGCGCGGCCCACCTCGGCCGCGTCGCGAAGATCTTCCGCCAGGGCTTCGGCGACATGAAGCGCGCCGAGCGCGCGCTCAACCTCGCGCTCGACGGCGCGCCGACCAACGACGACGCGCTCACCCAGCTCGTCCAGTTCTACCGCGACGCCGGCGACATGGTGTCGGCGCGCGTCCACCTGAACCGCGTCGCGGGGACGATGCGCGTGCGCGCGCACAACGATCCGAAGGACGGCGTCGCGTACCGCGTGATCGCGCGGGCGATGGCCGCGCGCGCCGCCGCCGGCGTCGACGGCTCGCTGCCGATCGCGCGCGCCGCCGCCGAGCTCGCGACGCTGCTCGGCGCCGCCGGCGAGCCCGAGCGCCTGCTGCTCGGCGAGCCGTTCCGCGTCGATCTCGCGCCGCTGCTGCGCCCCGAGGCCGACGAGGTGCTGTTCGGCCGCGGCGTGCAGCCCGAGCTGCGCCAGCTGTTCGCGCTGCTCGGCGATCGCGTCGCCAAGCACGTGGGGGTCGACCTCCGCGCGTACGGCGTCGGCCGCGGCGATCGGCTGCGCGCGAAGGACTCGAGCGTGGCCGCACACGCGCAGGACATCGCGACCGCGCTCGGGTTCGGCGAGATCGACGTCTACGTGTCGACGCGCCTGCCGTACGCGATGATCGCCGAGCCGACGTCGCCGGTCTCGCTCGTGATCGGCCAGGCGATCGGGCAGGGCGACGGCCGCGCGATCCGGTTCGCTGCCGGTGCGGCGCTCGAGCTCGCCCACGCCTCGCTCGCGATCCCCGCGCGGCTGCCGCCGGACGAGCTCGGCGTGCTGGTCGTCGCGCTGCTCCGCCTGTTCCAGCCGGAGTTCCCGATGGGCAGCCTCGACGAGGCCGCGATCGCGGTGCAGATGCAGAAGCTCAAGCGCCTGATCCCGTCGGGCCTGAGCAGCGAGCTCAAGCCCTATGGCCTCGCCGTCGACGCCGGACACTTCAGCCATCACGAGCTGGCACGCGACCTGCGGGTCGCCGGGCTGCGCGCCGGCCTGGTCGCGTCGGGCTCGCTGATCGCGGGGTTGGGCCTGCTCGCGGCGCAGGCAGGCACCGACGTGCCCAGCTTCCTGGCAGATCCTGTTGCCCAGGGTCTCGTGTCCTTCGCGCTTGCCGAGGATCACGCAACCGTCGCTCGTTAAGCGCACTTAGCCGCGTGATCTGTTCGGATCTGCCCCGGCCCGCTCCTTGCTGTCACCGAGGGCATGAGGCCATCCCCTCTCTTCACCTTCGGGTGCCTGGCTACTCTAGTAGCCTGCGGTCCGTCGAGTAAACCCGAGCTAACCGGGCTCACCGACCAGATCGCCCAGGTCGGGGTCGAGCTCAAGATCGAGCTCGACGGTACCGACCAGAGCGGCGGGCGGCTGACCTACAGCTACAAGGCTCCCGACGTCAAGGACCTCGAGGGCCACGCCGAGATCACGGTCCAGCCGAGCGGCGCGGGCGTGTTCCGGTGGACGCCGCTCGCGGCCGACGTCGGCGCGCACGCGTTCGACTTCGTCGTGTCCAACGGCGGCGCGTCGACCACGGTGACGATCAACATCAACGTCAAGCCGGCGATCGGCTCGGCGACCGCGCCGATCTTCCGCCAGCCGCTCGGCACCGGCACGACGATCGACCTCGCGAAGACCCAGTGCGTCGACATCGACGTCGTGGTCGACGACCAGGCGTCCGCGAACGTCAAGATCGCGCAGGAGGCGCCGGTGATCGACGGCGCGAAGCTGAACACGATCGACGGCCAGAGCGCGAAGTGGCACTGGTGCCCGACCGCCGCGCAGCAGGCGGACAGTCGCTACACGCTGGTGCTGTCGGCCGACGACGGCCAGAACCCGAAGACGACGAAGCCGTACCTGATCGTGCTGCGCAACGGCGTCGCGGCCTGCCCGGGCAGCGGGCCGACGATCGACCACACCGCGGCAGACCAGACGACGCGGCTCGATCTCGCGTTGACCGCGACGATCAGCGACAGCCTCGGCCTCAAGGACGCGCCGCTGCTCTACTACTCGATGACCGATCCGGGTGCGAACCCCGACGTCTCGGCCATGACGCAGGTGACCGCGTCGCCCGCCGGCAGCGGCACCTACACCGCGACGGTGCCGAACCCGGTCGCGACCGCCGCCGACGGCACGAGCGCGACCGTGTACTACGTGTTCGCCGCCGACGATCACGACGAGACCAACAACTGCGATCACGTCACGTACTCGCAGGTCTACTCGATGACGGTCACCGCCGGCGGCAGCACGACGGCGGGCCTGTGCGAGGCGTGCAGCGCCGACAGCCAGTGCGGCGCCGGCAACGAGTGCGTGTACATGGGCAACATGGGCGCGTCGTACTGCCTGCAGGGCTGCGGCAGCGGCTGCCCGACCGGCTACAGCTGCTCGAACGACACGATCTTCTCGGTCGACGGCGCGCTCGCGAACCAGTGCGTGCCGCAGAGCGGCTCGTGCGCGGCGCCGACCGGCACCTGCGACAACGACATCTGGGATCCGAACCAGACGATGAGCGATGCGAGCGCGAACGGTCCACTCGACTCGGGCCTCCACGACATGGTGAGCTGCCCGAACCCGAACAGCACGACGCGCATGGAGGACGACTGGTTCAAGATCGAGCTGCCGGCGCAGAGCAAGCTCGACCTCTACCTGACCGGCGACGGCTCGGTCGATCTCGACCTGCACCTCTATCACTCCGACGGCACGGTCGTGGATGCCTCGGTCGGGCTCACCGATCTCGAGGAGCTCCACGAGTGCCTGCCGGCGCTGACCTACTACGTCAAGGTCAACGGCTACGGCTACGCGCGCGACGCGTACCACCTCGACTACTACCTCACCGACGCGGCGAGCTGCCCGTGATCGAGGACGATCGATCGCAGCTCGCCCGCAGCGAACCGCGGACGAGCTCGCCTTGGGACGAGAGAATCCCTCGACGGGGGAAGGCGCTGGTGCTGGCGCTGGCGCTGGCGCTGGCGCTCGCCGGTTGCGCGGGCGCGAGCGCGCCCGATCCCGGCCTCGAGGGCCTCGCGCTCTCGAAGGTCGATCCCGGCACGATCATCCCGGGCACGAAGGTCGTGATCGCGGGCGCGTCGTTCGTCGACGACCACTGGGGACAGGGCACGCTGCACCTCGTCGGCCAGGCCGGCGGCAAGGCGGTCGACGTGCAGTGGCCGGCGAAGTTCGTCGACTTCTCGACGATGAACGTCGCGATCACCGGCGATCAGATCGACGCGCTGGGCGGCGACGTCGATTTCCACGGCACCGCCGCGATCGAGTTCGTCGCCCAGAGCGACGGGCAGGCGTACAAGAGCGATCCGCTCACGCTCGACCTGTCGTTTCGCAAGCAGCTGACGCCGTCGCCGACCGGCATCGTCACCGGCGTGATCTTCGTCAACGATCAGATCGAGGTCGACGGCTCGGGCTTCTTGCTCGGTGGCGACGAGGGCACGAGCTACGCGCGCGTCACGGGCTGCTTCACGCAGGATGGCAGCAGCACGTGCACGCCGATCTCGTCACAGGACCTCGCGATGCAGCCCGCCGATCCGTTCTCGCGCACGAAGGCGCAGTTCGCGTTCTCGCCGAAGCTCACCGGCATCCAGCCCGGCTCGTTCCAGGGCCAGATCCAGATCGTCAACAAGCAGATGACGGGCGCGACCGTGATGGCCGACGCGATCGACGTCACCTACACGGTCGTCACCGCGCAGATCTTCTCGGTCGATCCGCCCGCGGCGAGCCTGGGCCAGTACGTGTTCATCCACGGCGGCGGGTTCGTCGGCGGCGAGCCCGGCGCGCTCACCGAGATCGAGCTCGCGGGCAACTTCAACAAGACCGGCGGGCAGCCGGTGCCGGTGACGATGACGCTGATCCCCGAGTTCGTCGAGGGCCGCCTCGTTCGCTACGTGCTCAACACCGACGACGCGCTCGGCCACGCGCTCGACCTGCGCAAGGACACCGGTCACTTCGAGGGCACCGCGACGCCGGTCGTCAGCTACGGCAGCGACAGCGTGCGCGGCGTGTCGAGCCCGGCGGCGTTCGACATCGCGCCGGTCAAGCAGGTCGTGTACCTCGACTACGAGACCGCGTACGTCGAGGAGCTGCGCGACTTCGGGCTGCGCGCGGTCGACCAGAAGATCCGCGACCGCATCCTCGCCGTGTGCAAGGAGGCGTACAAGGGCGTCAACATGGACTTCCGCACGGATCCGGTGACCGACTTCGCGCTGTTCGAGAACGTCGACCTCGTCGGCGTCGATCCGAACAACATGGGCCTTTTCGGCTACGACAACTCGCCCGGCAAGGACGACGGCAACATGCGCCTGTACGACCAGCTCGGCGGCGTCAACGCGGTCACCCAGCAGGACGGCTATCCCGGCTACGGCGGCGTGTTCCTGCGCTCGCTGATGGCGTTCTCGAAGCACCCGGGCTCGTTCGCGCAGATGGCGCCCGGCGCCGACGACCACTTCGACAAGATCTTCGATCCGTTCCGCCCCGATCAGGGCGGCTCGCCGATCACGTCGGCCGATCTCGCGGCGAACGACATCCCCGTGCTCGCCGACAGCAGCTCGTGCCCGGGCACCGATCGCAAGACGCGGATCGCGTGCGCGATCTTCGTGATGGGCAACCTCGTCGGCGGCACGCTCGCGCACGAGATCGGCCACTCGCTCGGCCTCGCGAACCCATACGCCGACGGCTTCCACGACTCGGGCGATCAGCCGAACCGGCTGATGGACGCCGGCGGCGACCGCCCGTTCCTCGAGCGCGCCGAGATGGGCGGGCAGGGCCCCGCCGTGTTCTGCGACGACGAGTACACGTACCTGCGCCAGGTGCTGCCGACGAACGAGCCGCCCAACAACGTCCAGCGGCCGGGCTGCTTCTAGTAGTAGACGTAGTACGAGTGGACGTACGCCGAGGGCGGCGGCAGCGCGTGCACGTGATGATGCTCGCCGCAGTGACCGATGAACGGCATGTGATGGTGGTGGTGATGATGGCGCGCGTGCGTGGGGCGCATCAGCGCGAGCGCGATCAAGCTCGCGGCGAGCGCGGCGGAGACCCAGGCAACGCGCGTGCGGTGCGGCGCCTCGTCGGCGATGGGCAACTGCATACCTCTACGATACCTCGGCGCGACGCACGCGGAAGCGCTATCATCGGGGCTCGGTGGCGCCCGAGGACAAGAAGACGCAGATCGGCACCGTGGGCCGGACCGTGCGGCCGACCGGGAGCCAGACGCCCGTCGCAGCCTCGACCGCCTCTCCCGGCGCACCCGCCGCCACCGGCACGCCGGTGCCGACCGAGGCGCCCGAGAAGCCGAAGACGTCGTACTTGCCCGACGTCAAGGATCCGCTGCTCGGCACGACGCTCGCCGGCCGCTACGCGATCCAGCAGAAGCTCGGCGAGGGCGGCATGGGCGCGGTGTACCTCGCGACCCACACGATCCTCGAGAAGCAGGTCGCGCTGAAGGTCCTGCACGGCGAGTTCGCGCGCAAGCCCGACCTCGTCGAGCGGTTCATGCAGGAGGCGAAGGCGGCGTCGCGGATCCGGCACGAGAACGTGATCGACATCAGCGACTTCGGCTCGACGCCGGAGGGTCACGTGTTCTTCGCGATGGAGCTGCTGAAGGGCCACGATCTGCACGACGAGATCGCGCGGGCGCGCGTCGCCGGGCAGCTGTTGCCGTGGTCGCGCACGAAGAAGATCTTCCTGCAGATCTGCGGCGCGCTGTCGGCGGCGCACGGCAAGGGCATCGTCCACCGCGACCTCAAGCCCGAGAACGTCTACCTCGTCGAGTTTCTCGGCGATCCTGACTTCGTCAAGCTGCTCGACTTCGGCATCGCGAAGCTCACCGAGTCGGCGACGGAGGAGGGCGGCCGCAAGCTGACGAAGACCGGCATGCTGTTCGGCACGCCGGAGTACATGTCGCCGGAGCAGGCGCGCGGCGAGCGGGTCGATCAGCGCGTCGACATCTACGCGATGGGCTGCATCCTGTTCCAGCTGGTCAGCGGGCGCGTGCCGTTCGAGGCCGACAACTTCATGGGCGTGCTGTCGATGCACCTGACGGAGCCGCCGCCCGTGATCGCGCCGGAGACCTTCGATCGGATCGGTGCGCCGCGCGCGCTGGGGGACGTGATCGATCGCGCGCTCGTCAAGGATCGCAACGCGCGCTACCAGACGATCGACGAGCTCGCGAACGCGGTGCGCGAGGTGTCCGGCGATCCGCCGGCCGCCGATCGCTCGCAGCCGATGCGCGTCGCCGCGCCGGCGTCGACGACCCGCGCGCGCCCGCCGACCGGGCCGGTGACCGCCGGCTCGCCGGACGTGGACGCGGTCGGCGCCGCGGCGACCGCGGTGTCGGTGCAGCGCACGCGCCCGCCGACCGGGCGCCAGAAGACGCAGTGGACCGGCAACCTCAAGGTCCCCGAGATCGAGGTGCCGCTGCCGGCGGCGCCCGCGCGATCGAAGCTGCCGCTCGTGCTCGGCGCGATCGTCGTGCTCGGCGGCGGCGTCGTCGCGGCGTACGTCGCGACCCGCGGCGGTGGCGGCGGTGGCGCGAACGGCAGCGCAGGATCGGCGACGCTCGCGGCGGGCAGCGCTGCGATCGCCCCGGCGCCGCCGACTCCCGCGCCGCCGAAGCCGGCCGCGCCCGAGCTGCCCGAGCTGGCGCGGCTGTCGCTCGACTCGACGCCGCCGGGCGCGACGGTCACCGATCTCGCGTCGGGCAAGCCGATCGGCAAGACGCCACTTCAGTACAGCGTGCCGGGCTCGAAGACGCCGCGTCAGTTCGCGTTTCACCTGCACGGCTACGCCGACACCACGGTCGAGCTCGTGCCCGACCGCGACGCGATCGCGTACGTCGAGAAGCTGGTGAAGGGGACGACGGCGGGCGCGGCGGTCGTCCACGTCGTGCCGGTGTCCGACGCGACGGTCAAGGCCGGCAGCGCCGGCAACGCGCAGACCGGCGCCGTGACGAAGCCGGACACCGGAGAGTCCGGCGCGGTCACCCGCCCGGACACGACCGGGCCGTCGGGCACGGTGACCAAGCCGGACACCGCCGGACAGCCCAGGCCGGACAAGCCGGACACCACCGGACAGGCGAAGCCGGACAAGCCGGACAAGCCGGACGGCAGCGCGCAGACGAAGCCCTGCACGGACGACGAGATGCCTTGCCTGAAGGGCTTCGGCAGCGGACAGTGACCGCATGTCCGCTCCAGCGGTAGCGCACGATCCCGCGAGCAGCGGCCGCGTGCACGTGGGCAACTACCTCGCGCGCGACGGCGGATCGAAGCCGATCGAGCTCGCGTACGACGTGTTCGGCAGCAAGGGCCGGCCGCTCGTGCTCGTGATGGGCATCGGCGCGCAGCGGATCTTCTGGGATGTCGAGCTGTGCGAGCGGTTCGTCGCGGCCGGGTTTCAGGTCGTGCGCTTCGATCACCGCGACACCGGCGAGTCGACGCGGCTCGACGCGGCGGTACCGGCGCCGTGGCCGATGCTCGCGCGACGGCTCGTCGGCGCGCACATCGCGGCTCCGTACACGCTGTCGGACATGGCGCACGACGTGGTCGGGCTACTCGACGGGCTCGGGCTCGCCGACGCGCACGTGCTCGGCGCGTCGCTCGGCGGCATGGTCGGCCAGCACCTCGCGATCGAGCACGCCGCGCGCGTGCGCAGCCTGACCGCGATCATGACGAGCCCCGGCGCGCGCCGCTTCATGCCGAAGCCCCGCGCGATGCGCGCGCTGTTCTCGCCGAGGCCGACGACGGCGGAGCAGGCAGGGCTTCACATGGAGAGCCTGTTCACGACGCTCGGCAGCACCGCCTGGCACGTCGATCGCGAGCGCCTGCGCCGCCTCGGCGCCGAGGCGTTCGCGCGCGGCATGAACCCGCGCGGGTTTCTTCGCCAGTTCGCCGCCGTGCTCGCCTCCGGCGACCGCCGGCCGCGCCTGCGCACGCTCGAGGTCCCGACGCTCGTCGTCCACGGCTCGCAGGACCCGATGTTCCCGCTGTCCGCCGGCCGGACACTCGCCCACCTCGTCCCGCACGCGACCTGGCTTCCGGTCGCCGGCATGGGCCACGATCTGCCGGCTCCGCTGTGGCCCACGCTCGTCGCCGCCGTCACGCGCCACGCCACGCGCGCCGACGCACGGCGGTGATCGTGCGAGGAGCGGGATTCGAACCCGCACGCCCTTTCGGGCAGGAATTTTTAAGACTCCCGCGTATCTCCAGGTTCCGCCATCCTCGCGCCCCTCTTGGTTACCGCTTGGGCTCGGTGCGAGCAAGACGCGCCGCTCGGCGATCGATGGCGATCTTCTGGTTGAGGCCGCGATGTGTGGGCTGCAGGCTATGACAGTTCGGACACAGGATCCTGAGGTTCTCCAGTCGATTATCGTTCTTGTCGCCGTTGATGTGATCGAGCTCGACGGGAACGCGCCCGTCGGCCGTTCGCTCGGCCCACCCGCATAGCTCGCATGCGGGTGCCTTCAGGCCCGCGCGAATGAGGCGCTGCTTCAGGTTGCTGGTCGTCGTCCAGCGGTTCGCCACGAGCAGCTCTTCGAGCGGTCTTGCAGCGGGCTTGATGTACTTGCCCTCGACGTTCCAGCCCCGGCCGCGGAAATGCGACGTGTCGAGTGATAGCTCCCCGATACGTCGCCGCACTTGATCGTAGTTGCCGCCGGCAGGGATCAGCCCCAGCTTTCGAATGGTCTCCGCGTAGCCCCAGGCCGACGCGACGGCGGCCCGGAGCTCGTCATCGGTCCAGCGCGTCCGACGACCGTTCCTCTTGTCGCGCTCGCGAAGGAAGTGAGACGTGTCGAGGCCCAGGACGGTGATCCTCCGCCGGAGCTTCACGAAGTTGTTCGTGTGAAGCTCGACGCCGAGCGCGCGCAGGACGTCGGTACACGTGCGCGAATCGGCAACGACCGCGCGCAATCGGTCATCCGAGCAGAGCTGCGCGACGGGACCGAAGTCGAAGTGGGACGTGTCGAGTTGCAGTCGTTCGATCTGTGCCGCCACGTGTCGGGTACTCCCCTTGCGGAGCCCCAACTTCGCGAGCACCGCGCGGTAGCTCTTCGCGCTTGCGACGGCGGCACGCAGCTGGGTGTCGGTCCACGTTCTCACTCTCGACATGGATCCATCGTACGCGTGCCCTCTGACACCCAGCTGTCCGGCATCCGGACGAACGCTCAGCGCACGTGCACGATGTGCGACAGCAGCTCGCCCGCGAGGTAGTGCGTGCCCTTCGGCGGCCACAGCCTGCCGGTACGCATGAACGTGTTGACGACGGCGCCGGTCGCGTCGCGACGGGTCGCGGGGCGGCGAGGATCGACGAAGCCGCGGCGGACGACGCCGCCGGCGAGGTAGACGAGCTCGGTGACGCCGCGCGCGTCGCGACCGATCGCGATCGCGACGCGATCCGCGGGCTCGCCCTCGGTGCGATCGAACACGAGGAGGTCGCCCGGAGCGATGTCGGAGGTCGGCGCGGCCGCTCGACCCACGGACTCGGCCCACGCGACGAGCGCGGGGCCCGACGCGGCGTCGATCGACGTGCC
>JBLMXA010001018.1:0-9514 GCA_050257515.1 Acidobacteriota bacterium
CTGTTCGAGATCGTCGGTGCGGACATCGTCGCGAAGATCGCCGACGTGTACCTGCGCGCCGAGTACCTGGTCCGCCAGACCGAGATGGATCTCGTCGGCACGACCGGCACGTTCACCAAGCACGGCTTCTACGTCGAGACCGAGGTGCCGGTCGGGCCCGTCGATCTGATCGCCCGGTTCGATGGCCTGCGCCGGGCCGGCGACACGGCACCCGACAGCCCGCTCGCATCCACCGCATCGGTCTACCGCTACACGCTGGCCGGCGCGCTGCGCGTCACCGCGAACGTCCGGCTCAAGACGAGCGTCGAGTACTACCAGTTCAGCGACTTCGCCGACGAGCTCGCGCTTCACCTCGGCGTCGCCACGCCGTTCTGAGCCCCGAGGCCGTTTGATCGCCCGACGTGCCGCGTCCGCGCGGCGCGCCGGCTCGCTAGGCCGAGGGGCCCCCCGTGGGGTAGGGTCGGCGCCGTGCCGGTAATCTTCATCGACGGGAACGACCTGCGGGCGGCCGAGATCCGCCAGATCCTGCCCGCGCTCGATCTGCGCGTCGAGGCGCTGCAGACCGGGTTCGCGACGAGCGCGCCCGAGCCCGACCACAAGGCGCGCGACAAGGTGCTCGCGCATCCGGTCACCGCGGCGTGCTTCGCCGAGGCGGTCGACCTGACGACGACGGATGGCAAGAGCCTGCGCCTCGAGCTCGACTCGGAGAACGACAACCGGTTCTGCAAGTGGTGGCGCGAGACGCCGGCGGTGCTCGAGCTGCGCGTCGCGGTGCGCCGCGAGGGCTCGCACGACATCGAGGTGATCGCGGCGCGCTGCCCGGGCCGCATCGCCGACAAGCCCGCCGGCCCGTACGCGCTCGGCTGGGACCGGCTGTTCGTGCCCGACGATCAGGACGCGACGCTCGCCGAGCTGACCGCCGCCGGCGAGATCCTCGAGTTCCGGCGCGACGCCTACACGCGCGTCGCCGCCGCGCTCGGGCTGACGTAGATGGCGCGCTTCGAGGATCGCGCGACCAAGCCCGGCCGCGGTCCGCGCGACATGCTCGCGTGGAAGCTGCTGCGCCGCCGCGATCCGCGCCCCGACAACTGGCGCGAGCTCGACGCGATCCGCCCCGCGCTGCGCGAGGGCGCCGCCGCGGCGCTCGCCGGCGGCGAGCCGTGCGCGGTGTGGATCGGGCACGCGACGTGGGCCCTGCGGCTCGGCGGCCTGCTCGTCGTCACCGATCCGATCTGGTCGCCTTCGATCTCGGGCGTCGTGCCGCGGCTCGTCGCGCCGGCGGTGCCGCTCGCCGAGATGCCGGCGGTCGACGTCGTGCTCGTCACCCACGACCACCGCGATCACATGGACCTGCCGACGCTCGCGCGGCTGCCCGACACCGCGACGTACGTCGTCCCGCTCGGCAACGCCGCGCGCCTCGCCAAGCCGAACGTCGTCGAGCTCGACTGGTGGCAGACCACCGCGATCGGCACGCTCGAGATCACGCTCGTGCCGGCGCGCCACTGGTCGATGCGCGCGCCGTGGAACCGCAACGACACCTTGTGGGGCGGCTACCTCGTGCGCGCGCCCGAAGGCACCGCGTACCACTCCGGCGACACCGCCTGGGGCGATCACTTCGCCGAGATCGGCGCGCGCGCGCAGATCGACTGGGCGATGCTGCCGATCGGCGGCTACGCGCCGCGCTGGTTCATGGAGCCTCAGCACGTCGATCCGAGCGAGGCCGGCCGCGCGTTCGAGGCGCTCGGCGCGCGCCACCTGCTCGCGATGCACTGGGGCACGTTTCGCCTCACCGACGAGCCCGTCGGCGAGCCGCCGGCGCGGCTGCGCGCGTGGTGGCGCGAGCGCGAGCTCGCCGACGACCGCCTGTGGATCTGCGACGTCGGCGAGGCGCGCCGGCTCACTTCCTAGGCGGGTTCTTGCGGAACAGCTTGTCGCACGGGCAGCGCGGATCGGGCGGATCGGCCTTGTCCCAGTGCGGCGACGAGATCAGGAGCGTCGACACGTCGCCGTCGGTCGAGAAGCTGACGATCGTGTAGTACGTCGTCGCCACGCCCTTCGACGTCATCTGGAGGACGCCGCTCGGCAGGAAGCTCCACGTGCCCGAGGCGTTCGACCACAGGAACGTGCCCCTGCCGCCCGCCGTGCCGCCCGCGTAGTTCGCGAACTTCGCGGTGTAGTCACCGTTGGCCGCGACCGTGTACGTCTTGCGGCTCGACATCGCGGTCGCGCCCGCATACCCGCCGCCGTTGCTGTACGCGTACTGCTTGATCGATGCTTCATCGCTGTCCCACACGCCGGCGAGATCGGGGATGGTGATCCTGCCGTGGCTCGCAGCGGGCGCTGGAGCGGCCGGGGCGGGCTGCGCTGCCGGCTGCGCGCGGATGCTCGTCATCACGCTGGTGACGAGCCCGGGCCCGCCGAGCGCGTCGAAGTCGCCGGGCTTGGCGACGAGCACGCCCATGACTCCAGATCCGCCGCTCGCCACCGCGATCGCGCCGATGCGGACCTTGATCGCGCCCGCGGTGCCGTCCGCGATCAGCATGTGACCACCGCCCGCGATCGCCTCGCGCTTGACGACCTTGACGTTGGTGGCGACCTGCTTCGCCACCACGTCGAGCAGCTGGTCCTCGGTCTGGGTGTTGCCCGCGAGCTGGATCGTCACCAGCAGTGCGGCGGCATCCGCCTTCGCGGGATCCTGCTGGGCGACGAAGATCGTCGCGCCGGCGGACTGGCTCGTGACCTTCCAGCCCTTCGGCAGGCTGACGGTCAACGATCCGGCGGTAGCCGGTGCGAGCTGCGGGGGAGCGGCCACCGCCGACGCCGCGAGCACCATCACCACCAGGAGGGAGCGCATCGTCTGGTTATGGCACGAGCGCGGCCGCCTCGGTGCGCAAAGCGGGATCGGGGTCCTTCGCGAACGCGTCGCGGTCGAAGCCGAGCGCGCTCGGATCGACGACGTGCGCGAGCGCCGACGCGGTGTCGAGCGCGATCACGCGGACCTCGACGAAGTGATCGTGACCGCGCGCGATCGTCTCGAACGCGGCGCGCCAGTCGTCGAGATCGCCGGGCGCGAGGTCGTCGGGCAGGCCTTGCTTCGCGAGCTCGCGCGCGATCGTGCGCGCCGCCCGCGCGGCGGGGATCGCGGTACGGCGATCCGGGCCGCCGGCGACGCGCGCGAGCGCCGGGAGCAGCTCGGCGCGATCCTCGACCGCCGGCGCCGCGACGATCGCCGCGAGCTGGGTCGCACGGGTCGCCGAGGCGAGCGCCCGCTCGACGACGACCGGGCCGGCGAGCGCACCCTGGCGCGCGGCCTCGTCGAGGTCGCCGCGCTCGAACGCCGAGGTCATCGAGGCGATCCCGGCGAGCGACACGCTCAAAAATCCTAGAGAAAAATTTGACATGGTGATGATGCGTTCAGTACCGTCAATGCGTTCAGTAGAGGAGCTATGGCGGACGCATTGACTCAACGGCAGCGCGAAATCCTCGATTTCATTTCCGCTTCGATCGTCGAGCGCGGCTACCCGCCGACGCTACGCGAGATCGGAGAGCACTTCCACATCCGGTCGACCAACGGGGTGAACGACCACCTGAAGGCGCTCGAGAAGAAAGGGCACCTTCGTCGCGAGGATCTCAAGTCACGCGCGATGCGGCCGGTGCTTCCGGATGGCAGCGGCGAGCTCGTGCCGATGCGGCGGCAGGCGCAGGGCACCGATGTCCAGCCGATCGTCGACAGCGATGGCGATCTCGCGGAGATCCCGATCCTCGGCCGGGTCGCGGCCGGCCAGCCGATCCTCGCGATCGAGCACGCCACCGATACGGTCAGGGTCGACCGCGTGCTGGTCGGCGGCCACCGCGAGGTGTTCGGGCTCCGGATCGTCGGCGAGTCGATGATCGAGGACGGGATCTTCGATGGCGACTACGTGTTCGTGAAGAAGACTCCGACCGCCCGCACCGGCGACATCGTCGTCGCGATGATCGATGGCGAGGCCACGGTGAAGCGTTACTACCCGGAAGGAGACCGGATTCGGTTCCAGCCGGCGAACCAGAACATGCAGCCGATCATCGTCCGCAAGGCCGACTTCAAGACCGTGGACATCATCGGCATCGTCGTCGGAATTTACCGGAAGCTAAGTTAATAAAGCCCAAGCATTTTCGGGCAACAGCTTTCGTCCGGTCCTGTGTCAAACTGGGTGCCGGTGGCACGTACGCGCGCATATCGCAGCCGGTGGCTGTGGATTCCCGCGGTTGCGGCCAGCGCCACCGCCCAGAGCACCGCCGTCATCACCTACGAGCTGACGCGCCCCGAGCCCAAGCCGAGCCTGACGATCCGGCTCGACGACTCGGCTGCGAGCTGGGACTACGCGCTGGATGCGCAGGCCGCGCAAACGACGGTGCTCGACGTACACGCGCCGAAGGACTTCAAGATCCGGGTCGCGACCACCTCCGGCGACCTGCTCGCGACCACCGCGCAGCGCTTCGACCTGCCGGGCAAGGACAGGTCGGTGCGCGTCGTCGTGACGTCGCCCGACGGCGAGGAGTGGACGAAGAACGTCGACGTCGCGCCCGACCACGCGACGCGCCTCGACGTCACGTACACGCCGGCGCGCGGCACCGTGCTCGTCACCCGCGATGGCGACACGACGCCGCTCCTGCGCTGCAACAAGGCGCGCTGCTCGGTCGAGCTGCCACCGGGCACGAAGGTCAAGCTGACCGCGCTCGTCGGCGAGGACGCGACGTTTGGCGGCTATCACCAGTACCCGATGCGCACGCCGCAGGCGCTGGTGCCGTACCTCGGCGATCCGCTCGCGTCGTGCATGGTCGACAAGGGTGACCTCGGCGCGATGATCGCGGACGGCCGCGACGTCCGCGACTGCACGCTCGCGGTGACCGCGGACACCGACGTTGCCGTCGAGTTCGGGCTGCAGCCCAAGCAGGTCGACGTCGCGTTCGCCGATCCGGCGCAGCTCGACAAGCTGATCAAGCCGCTCACGCCGCCGCCGCCGCCCGCGGCGATCGACGCCGAGAAGCTCGACCAGAAGCCGCCCGAGATCGCGCTCAACCTGCCGCCGCCGCCGAAGATCCCGCCGCCGCAGATCCCGCCGCCTCCGCCGCCGGAGCAGAAGAAGCCGCCGCCGCCGCCGAAGCAGCCGCCGCCGAACATGACGATGGTCGAGGTTCCCGACAAGAACCTCGTCGACAAGGCTCCCGACGACGCGAAGTTTCTGTCCGACAAGAACCGCGACGTCGCGGAGGAGACGCGCGCGACCAAGACCAACCTCGACAAGGAATCCGAGGGCAAGTCCGAGGCGTCGCGCGAGAACGACGACAAGACGAGCGCAGAGATCGGTGGTCCGGACGATCGCATCCGCCAGCTCGAGGAGACGAAGGCGACCACCGACAAGCACCTCAAGGAGACCGATCACTCCGGCGACAAGGAAGTCGCCAAGGGCGTGATCAAGGGCGAGGGCGGCGACAACGGCGAGAACGGCACCGGCGACTCGACGCCCGGCCTCCTGTCGATGCGCGGCATCGGCGGCCGCGGCCGCATCACCGAGCAGGGCGATGGCAAGAAGGAGGGCAAGAAGGGCCTTCCGGGCATCAACACCGACCTCGCGTTCAACGACTACGAGCGCGTGATGGGCAAGGAGAAGGTCGACGAGGAGCGCCAGGTCGCGGCGCGCAAGATGTCGAGCAAGAAGGGCCGCTGGGAGCGCAAGCTCGACGCGATCAAGAGCTCGCTCGAGAACTTCGTCCCCGACGTCCGCCCTGGCAACCAGACCGCGTTGAAGACGCGCGCACATCCCTACGCGCTCTACATCGCGCGCATGCACCGCCGCATCCACGAGCTGTGGGGCTTCGGATTCCTCGAGGATCTCGACGGCAAGGGCGCCGACTATCCGCTCAACGATCCGAACCTGTGGGTGAACCTCGAGATCTCGGTCAACCCCGACGGCACCGTGCACAAGGTGACGATCGCGAAGACCTCGGGCAAGACCGAGTTCGACGTCGCCGCCGTCAACACCGTGATCTCGGCGGCGCCCTACGAGCCGACGCCCGAGGCGATCCGTTCCGTCGACGGCCGCATCTACCTGCGCTGGGGCTTCTATCGCAACTGGCGCCAGTGCGGCACGTTCAACGTCGAGCCGTACATCCTCACCGAGGTGCCCGATGACGGCGGGGTCGGCGTGCTCGACGATGGCGCGATGGTCGCGAACATCGCGAAGGTGCCCGGCCACCGGCACGGCCACGTGCCGCTCGGTACCAAGACCGTCACGCCCGACGACGGCATGGCGAAGCAGAAGGTCAATCCCGACTCGTCGGTGACGGACAAGCAGGCGCTGTTCGCGGCCAACCTGTTCGTGAGCGCGTTCGCGACCGCCGAGGTCGACAAGCTCGTGAAGTACTCGAGCGTGCCGTTCTATGCGGCGGGCAAGGTCGCCGCCCAGACCGTAGGCGATCTCAAGGAGATGTACAGCGGCCTGGTCGTCGAGTCCGGCCCGATGAAGGACTGGAAGCTCCTCAAGCCGGGCGAGTACGCCAGCGGCAGCGGCGCGCTACCGGAGGGCAACGTCGTGCTGCAGGTGCGCACCGAGAAGTCGGCGTTTGCCGTCGTCCTGTCGCGCACACCGTCGGGCGACTATCGCGCCACGCAGCTCGCGCGGTGATTCGCGCGCCCGTTACGGGCTCGCGCTGACCTTCATCACCTTCGCAGCGAACAGCCCCTTGGGACCCTGCTGCTCTTCGTACTCGACCTCCTGGCCTTGGTTGAGCGTACGGAAGCCCTCGCCCGCGATCGACGAGTAGTGGACGAACACGTCCTTCCCGTCGTCAGCCCGGCTGATGAACCCGTAGCCCTTGGCATCGTTGAACCACTTCACGGTACCGAGCGCCATCTCTACTGCCTCCTACAAACTGCGATCAACCCCAACGGATCGCCACACACGTTTGAACCACTAGCCCGACCCGACGCTCAACAAGATTTTCGACGAAAGCGACCGCGTTCTGTAATGGTTCACCTATAGCGAAACGCTCGTAATTCCTCATGTAAGGGACGTTGCGTACGATCAGAACAACGAGGCACCACCGCGCGTTGGAACCCTCGCATGAGCCGCGGTTCGGACGAGTCGATCTGCGAAGATGACGGGCCATGAAGTCATCGCTCGTGCTCGCGCTTGCCGCCGCGTGCGGCACGACGTCGTCGGGCGCGCCTCGGCCCGCTCCGCCGCCGAGCCAGCAGACCGCCGCGCCCCCGGCCGCCGGCAGCGCCGCGATGCCGAGCGTGATGCCCGCGCCACCGATCGTCCACACCGAGGGTGCGGCGCGCGCCGCGATCGAGGCGCCGCATGCCGGCGCGATCGTCACGCTCGCGGTCACGCCCGACGGCAAGAGCGCGATCAGCTGCGACGAGCTCGGCGGGCTGCGGCTGTGGCCCGCGCTCGACGGCACGCGCGAGCCGGTCGTCGTCGAGCTGCCGCGGCCGAAGCAGCTCGCGATCGGCGCGACCGCCGACGGCTACACCGTCGACGTGCTCGACGAGGTCGGCGGCGTGATCGTCGCCAGCATCGATCGCGACGGCCGCACGCGCTCGCACGCGACGCTGCCCACCGAGCCCGCGTACAAGGACATCGCGATGACCTCGCTCGGCACGCTCGCGTGGCGCGCCGACCAGACGATCGAGCTGATCGGCGGGCACGGCGCGGTCGAGCAGCGGCTCGCCGTCGAGCCCGGCCAGCGCCTGATCGATCTGTCGGTCTCCGGGGACCGCGCGCTCGCGCTCGTCGAGACCGTCGAGAACGGCACGCCGGCGCGCAAGCCGCGCTGGCTGCACCTGCAGCCGAAGCTGAGCTGGGGCGGCTGGCTGCGCGCCGCGGTGCCGCTCGGCGACCAGATCGCCGTGTCGCCCGCAGGCACGCGCTACGCGACGCTCGTCCACGACGATCCGAAGCAGCCGCAGCAGGCCAAGGTCGTCGTGCTCGATGCGGCGAAGGGCACCGCCCTCGTCGATCACGCCGCGCCCGGCGTGGTCGATCTCGGGTTTCCCGATGACGATCACGTCGCGTTCGTCGCATCGAGCGTGGTGTCGTGGCTCGCGATCGGCAAGCCGGGCGACGCGCCGACCACGCCGCCGACGCCCGCGGCGACGAGCGGCGCGATGGCGATCGGCGGCGGCCGCGTCGTGTCGAGCACGAACGGCGAGCTGGTGCTCGCGTCGCCCACCGGCGCGCAGTACCTCGGCTATGCGGTCGAGTCGCCGACGGTCGCGCAGGCCGCCGCGAACGGCCAGCTGCTGATCGGCGTCGGCGATCAGTTCGCGCTCCTCGATCGCGAGCTGCGCGCGACCGGCGCGCCGACCGTCGCGCCGAAGGGCGGCACCGTCGCCGACGTGCGCTGGCTCGGCGGCGACGACTGGCTCGTCGTCGCGTCGACGCCCGAGGGCGTGACCCGCCTCGAGCTCGCCGACGTCGCGCACGGCACGTCGAAGACCGTGCGCGACAAGCTGACGATCGTGCCGGTGCTGATGTACGAGCCGAGCACGCGGCTCGTCACGCTGTCGCTCGGCGACTCGCCCGAGGTCGATCGCTACGATCCCGTCAAGCACGCGATCGAGCGCGTCGCGGCGCTGCCGCGGCCGAAGGGCTTCGAGCAGGCCGAGCTCGTCCCGCTCGCGCCGGCGGTCTCCGGCGGCGCCGAGCTGTTGCGCGTGACGATGCGCGACAAGCCGACGCTCGCGTGGCTGAACGACGCGAAGCAGCTGACGAAGAGCGCGCACCAGATCAGCGTCGACAACGCGTCGTTCGCGGGCGCGGATCCGGCGGGCCACGCGTTCGTGTGGCGCAACACGCCGCAGAACGCGCTCGAGCTCGCGATCTACGCGGCCGGCAAGCCGATCGGCAAGCTGCCGAGCGACGGTCCGGTCGCGCTGTGGCCCGATCCGAAGGGCGCGCGCGTCGTCGAGGTCGGCCAGCGCGCGGTCTCGCTGTACACGCTCGACGGCAAGCGCGTGTGGGCGCAGGAGCTCGCGGGCACGACCGAGGCGCTGTGGCTCGCCGACGGCGCGATCGCGATCGTCAGCGCCGCGGGCATCGCGCGCCTCGACGCCGCGACCGGCGCGGTCACCGCCGCGCGCTGCGGCTGGCGGTTCGAGCTGTCCGCGAAGCCGCACCCGGCGACGCCGCAGATCGAGCCGGTGTGCACCCAGCTCACCAGGTAGCGACCGCCGCGGCGCCGAGCGCGATCGCGAACCGCGACCGATCGACGCCGTCGATCACGAGGTAGCCGCCGCTGTCGAGCGCGATGCCGACCGGGCCGAGCAGCGCGAGCGTCGTGCGCAGGCCGCCGCCGATCACCGGCGCGTGCTGGTCGAGATCGACGCCGACGTCGGCGTGGAGCTCGACGACGAGCGTCGGCCGCGCCGCGCCCGCCTCGTAGACGAGCCCGCCGGTGACCAGGCCGCCGTGCGAGCGATCGAAGTGGCGCCACGCGACGAGTGCGCCGAACCGGCTGTGCGGCTCGG
>JBLMXA010001019.1:0-9404 GCA_050257515.1 Acidobacteriota bacterium
AGCGGCCGCCCGCGCTGGAACACGATCTCGAGGCCGGTGCCGAGCGGCGCGAGCCGCAGCAGCACGGCCTCGTCGCCGGCGATCAGCGCGAGCCCGCGATCGAGCCCGCTCGCGACGCGCAGGATCAGCACGCCGGACTCGTGCTCGAAGTCGATCGCGCACTGATCGCCGAGCTCGAAGCGTCCGCTGCCGCGCAGCGGGACCTTGCCGGCGAGTGGCAGCCCGGCGAGCGTCGTGCCGTTGCGCGAATCGAGATCGCGGAGGTGGAACGTGCCGCCGCTGCGATCGATCTCGGCGTGCTGGCGCGACACGCCTCCGGCGCGCAGCGCGACGTCGCACAGCGCGTCGCGGCCGAGCACGATCTTCGGCGCGGCGCAGGCGATGATCGACGGCTTGTTGCGCCGCCTCAGCTCGACGCGCCCGGCGGTCAGCAGCGCGGTGTCGAGCTGGTCGGCGAGCCGGCGATACTCGCCGACCTCCTTCGCGACCGAGATCGCGCGCGCGAGCTCGCTGCGCGCATCGTCGCGGCGGCCGACGCGCATGTGGGTCTGGTAGCTCGCGAACGCGTCGCGCTCGTCGCGCGCGCGCGCCAGCGCCGCGTCGTCCTTCGCGAGCGCCTGCTCCATGCGCTCGACGAGCCCGCCGGCGGAGTAGGCGAGGGCAGCGGCCTGGTGATCGCCGATCGACTCGAGCGCCTCGCCGGCCATCGCGTGGGCCTCGCCGATCACGAGCATCTCGGCGGCCTCGCGCACCCTCGTGCGGTCGCGCTCCGTCGCGATCCCCTCGGCCTTCGCGTTCTCCCACAGCGCGCGCCCGAGCGCCTTCGCTGCCTGCCGGCGCAGCTCCTGGTCGTCGCCGGCCCACCTCAGCGCGTCGCGCAGCGCCGCGAGCTCGGCCTGCCGCGTCGCCGCGCGCGCGGCCCGCGCCAGGTGCATGCGCACGGCGCCCTCGTGCTCGCCCGCCAGCGCGTAGCGCTCCGCCGCGAGCTCGACATTGCCCGCGGCCTCGGCCTGCACCGCGGCGCGGTAATCGGCCGAGAACACGCGGCGCAGGAAGCTCACGGGGACAGTATAAGGTGTCAGGCAGATCCCGGAATTCAACCGGGAGCCCGTGATCGCGAAGCTCGGGCGGCGAGGGTTTTTCGCCAGGGGATCGCGTGATCGCGATACCCTGGCAACGTGGGCCGCTTGCTCGCGATGTCGTGGGTCGCTTGGAGCTTCCTGGCATGCCGCCCGGACAGCACCCTGCGCTCGCGCGACGCCTCGTTGCCGTCGGACGACGGAGGAGGCGTCCCGACGATCATCGTCGGCGCCGCCGATCGGTTCGTCCTGCGCGGCACCCTCGTCACGCCCGAGGTCGTGCTCGATGGCGAGCTGCTCGTCGAGGGCGACACGATCACGTGCGTCGATACCGTCGCCGCGTGCGAGGCGATGCCCGGCGCGGCCGGGGCCACCATCATCGAGACACAGGGCATCATCGCGCCCGGGCTGATCGACACGCACAATCACATCCTGTTCGACATCTTCGACGACGATGACTGGTCGCCCGCGCAGCTCTATCAGGATCACGCTCAGTGGCCCGCCGAGTCGCGCTACCAGGCGATGCTCGACGTCAAGCAGTGCCTCGTCGACGATGCGCAGGGCAAGCCGGCGTGGTGCGCGAACACGCCGTACGGGACGTCGTCGGGCAGCCTGCGCTGCGAGGTCGACAAGTTCGGCGAGCTCAAGGGCCTCGTCGCGGGGACCACGAGCATCGTCGGCCTCGCGGGCACGACCTCTGCGTGCTTCTCGTCGCTCGCGCGCTCGATCGATGCCTCGGAGAACGGGCTCGGGCAGGACAAGATCCAGACGAGTGCGCTGTTCCCGCCGTCGAGCCCGTCGACGGTGTGCCAGAACTTCGCGTCGGGAAAGACGGACGCGTATCTGATCCACGTCGGTGAAGGCACGGACGCGGCCGCGCTGGGCGAGTACGATCAGCTCGGGACGATCACCACGCCGCCCGGCTGCCTCTACGCCCCGCAGACCGCGATCACGCATGGCACCGCGTTCACGGCGACGCAGTTCATGGCGATGGCGCAGGCCGGTATGAAGCTCGTGTGGTCGCCGCGCTCGAACGTGTCGCTCTACGGAACCACGACCGACATTCCGTCCGCGCTCGACGCGGGACTCACCATCGCGATCGCCCCGGACTGGTCGATGGGCGGCAGCCAGAACCTGCTCGACGAGCTCCGCTTCGCCGACGACTGGGACAACTCGCACTGGAGCGATCGGCTGAACGCTCGCGACCTCGTCACGATGGCGACGTCGAACGCGGCACGCGTGCTCGCGCTCGACGGCAAGCTCGGGTCCTTGCAGGCGGGACACCTCGCCGATGTCGCGGTGTTCGCCGGCGATCGCACGAAGCCTTACGACGCGATCGTCGCCGCGCGCCCGGCCGACGTGCGGCTCGTGATGGTCGGCGGCAACGTGCTCTATGGGGATCTCGTCTTGCAGGCCGCAGGCCCGGTGGCTCCGGGGTGCGAGCCGATCGACATCTGTGGCGCGCAGAAGTTCGTCTGCGTCGCGACCCCGGCGACCACCGACAAGCTGGATCAGACATACGCGCAGATCGTGGCCGCCCTCGCGCAGGGCCTGAGCGACGGCGATGCGCAGACGCCCGGCGACGGGTATTCGTTCTCGCCGCTGACGCCGCTCGTGAAGTGCCCGTGAGCAGCGCGCGATCTGCGACGAGCTTGCGGACGGAACTGCGCAACAGCTTCGTTCCCGCTGCATAGTCGGCGGCCGAGCACGAATCCGCGAGCCCGACGCGGGGCCCGGCGGTAGCCTTCACCATCCGCGCGGGAGAAGAGCGGCCCTACCAGGGTGGACGGACGCAGCGGAGCCGAGAGGTCACATGCCGTCCTCCAGTCAGCTCTCCGACGTGCGTCCCGGTGCGCCGCGCTCCGCCCGCGTGGCGCGTGCGTTGAAGCGTCCCATCGAACGCTTCCTCGAGCTGGAGTCCGCGAGCGGCATCCTCCTGCTCGTCGCGACGGCCGCGGCGCTGCTGTGGGCAAACTCGCCTTGGGCAGCTTCGTACGAACAGCTGTGGAGGACGCCGATCCGCGCCAGTGCCGGCGGTCAGACGATCGAGGTGACCGTCCACTTCGTCGTCAGCGACGTGCTCATGGCCGTGTTCTTCTTCGCCGTCGGGCTCGAGATCCGGCGAGAGCTGCGGTCGGGCGAGCTCAGCGACGCCAGACGTGCGGCGTTGCCGGTGCTCGCCGCGCTCGGCGGCATGGTCGTGCCGGCGGCCATCTACCTCGCGTTCAATCGCGACGAGCTCGCGCGAGGCTGGGGCATTCCGATGGCCACGGACATCGCATTCGCGGTCGGCGTGCTCGCCTTGCTCGGATCTCGCGTCACTCCGAGCATGCGCGTGTTCCTGCTCGCGCTGGCGATCATCGACGACATCGGCGCGATCGTGGTGATCGCGATCTTCTACTCGAGCGGGCTGCAGCTCGACGGGATCGCGCTCGCGCTGTCGGG
This sequence comes from Acidobacteriota bacterium, assembly GCA_050257515.1. Classification (GTDB taxonomy): domain Bacteria; phylum Myxococcota_A; class Polyangia; order Haliangiales; family Haliangiaceae; genus JABFXX01. Next base: position 3,525 of record JBLMXA010001019.1, read on the forward strand.
CGTCGCGGCGATCGTCGCGATGCAGCGCTTCGGCGTGCGGCGCGCATGGCTGTACGTGCTGCCCGCAGGCGCGATCTGGCTCGGCACGTATCGCGCCGGTATCCATCCCACGATCGCGGGCGTGATCGTGGGGCTGTTGACCCCCGCGGCGAGCCGGCCGGGCGAGCCGCTCGCGCCGGTCGATCGGCTGGAGCGTGCGTTTCATCCGTGGGTCGCGTTCGCGATCATGCCGTTGTTCGCGTTCTCCAACGCCGGGATCGAGCTCGGCGGGGTGCACGCCGCCGCCACGCCGATGCTCGTGGTCGGCATCGCGGCGGGCCTCCTGATCGGCAAGCCCTTGGGGATCGTCGTCGCGAGCGCGCTCGCGGTGCGCCTGCGGATCGCCTCGCTGCCGCGCGGGCTCACGTGGCGGGGCGTCGCCGTGGTGGGGGCGGTCGCCGGCATCGGCTTCACGATGGCGCTGTTCATCTCGGAGCTCGCGTTCGCGGAGCGACAGGACCTCCAGGGCACGGCCAAGCTCGTGGTGCTGCTGACCTCCGCGACCGCCGCAGCTGCGTCGTGGCTGCTCGGCTGGCGCTTGCTACGACGCGAGCCGGCATCTCGTCCTGTTCCTGCTACTGCAGCGCCGTCCCGAACTTCGCCTGGTAGTCCTTCGCGAGCTGGTCGTACGCGGCCTGATCCTTCGCGCGCTCGTACGCCTTGGCGAGCGCGCGCCAGGCCTGGCCCAGATCGGCGTCGACCGCGATCGCCTTCTTGAGCAGCTCGATGCCCCGCTTCGTCCCCGCGGCGCTCGTGTCCTCGAGCGCGAGCACGCCCGACAGGTACAGCGCCCACGAGTCGCCCGGATCGGCGGCGACCGCCCGGGCGCACGCGGCGCGCGCGGCCTCGGCGGCGCCCTGGCGAAGCTCGAGATCGCAGCGCGCCGCCGAGATCCCCGGTGCGCCGGGCCACCTCCTCGCGGCGGCGGCCAGCTTGGCCTCGGCGTCGCCGAACTTGCTCGCGTAGATCGCCGCGTTCGCGGCCTGCAGGGCGGTGACCAGCGCGGCCTCGTCGGCGGGCTTGACGAACTTCGCGCGCTTCGGGATGCCGTAGCGCGCGCGCGTCTGCGCGACGACCGCGGCGGCCGGATCGTGCTCGAGGTGAGACGCCGCGATCGCCTCGTCGGTCCACGTCAGCGCGCCCATGGCGGCGTAGATGCCGATCAGCTTGCGCCACGCGTCGCCCTGGGCGGTCTGGAGGTTCGCGATCTTCGACGCCGCCTGCTGGAGCTCGGCGCGCGCGCCCTTGATGTCGCCGGTCTTCGCGAGCGCCTCGCCGACCGCGAAGTGCACCGTCGGATCGCCGGGCGCGAGCTCGGCGACCTTCGCGCACGTCGCGCGCGTCTGCTTGTCGGCGACCCCGGGCTTCGCGAGCATGATCTCGCACTTCTCCTCGACCATCGTCGCGTTGCCGGGGTAGGCGATCAGCAGGTTGTCGAGCTCGAGCAGCGCCTCCCGCGCGTCGCCGCGCTTCGCGAGCTCGCGGATCTTGTCGAACTGCTCGTACGCGGCGGCTGGCACGTCGGCGGCGGTCTTGCCCGCCTTGGCCGAGTCGACGACATTGCGCAGCGCCGTCACCGTCTGATCGTGATCGGTCGGGATCCAGCCGCCCCAGTCCTCCTTTTCGATGTTCTCGAGCAGGTCGTGCGCGATCGCCTGGTCGGTGCCGCCGGAGAGCCGCTCGTCGATCGCGGTCTGCACGAGATCGCGGTTGCGCTCCGACAGCGTGCTCTGCTTCGGCGAGTACAGCGGGTGCTGGATCCACGTCGGATCGGCCTCGGCGATCGCGCCGAGCGTCGTCATCAGATGATGCAGCAGCACGACGGTCTGCTTGTGGCGCCTGTCCGCGGCGAGCACCTCGGCGCGCGGCCCCGGCTTGAGGTCGGGCAGCGTCACCGCGATGAGATCGGTCTCCGGCTTCTCCGCCCACGCGCGCACGACGACGTGATGGCCGAGCACCCTGGCGTCGCCGAGCTCCGACATCGCCTTGCTCGCGGTGTCCGCCGGCGCCATGTAGCCGATCACCCACGTCACGTCGTGGCCGTCGTCGGCCTTCGCGAGCGAGTCGAGCGCGGCGGTCAGCTCGCCGGTGCGGTCCCACGCCTTGTAGTCGTCGACGACGAGCTTGACGCCGAACATCGGCGTCGTGAGCTGGCTCGCGTAGTCGATCTGCTCGGTGATGTCTTCCTTCCAGCGCGGGCGCGCCCGCACGGCGGCATCGGCCCACACGCGCACGTGCGCGGCGCGCGGATCGCCTTGCTTGGGGTGATCCGCCTCGAGCGTCGCGGGCAGGTACTTCGCGAGCTCGACCTTGGCCTCCTTCGGCGCCTCCTTCTGCGAGCCGCCGCAGGCGGCGACGACAACGACGAGCAACTCGCGCCTCATGGCGCGAACTCTAGCGTAAGCTCGCGCGCGATGCGGCTCCTGCTCGACGAACGGATCCTCGGCGACGGCCATCACGCGCGCAGCTGGGCCAGCCGCGACGGCGAGCGCGTGCGCGTCGAGGACGACGACGGCACGTGCGGCGCGCTGTCGGTCGCCGCGATCGATCGCGTGATGGTGCGCTACGGCCAGCCGCTCGCCGACGACATCGTGCTCGACGGCGACGCGCTCGAGCTCGGCGATGGCCGCCGGCTGCGCCGCCTGCGCCATCACGCGCCCGTCGATGCGACCGGCCGCGACTACCTCGTGTGGGAGCGTCCAGGCGAGGCGCCGCTCGCGGTGATCGCGGCCCACGCGACCGCGGCGCTGCGCTACCTCGTGCTGCGTCTCGGCGCCGAGCGGGAGTCGTGACCCTCGAAAAACTGAGGGGGCGGGGTGTCTGGGCTGCCACGATCCGGGGGTAGGCGCGAAACTACCTGGCTCGCGACGGCTATTTAGCGGTGGCACGCCGGGTGCTATTCCTTGGGGCGATGTCGCGGTGGTGGCTTGCTGTCGTGCTCGCGCTGGCTCCGGCCATCGCGTCGGCGGAGCCTACCGCGCAGCAGCGGGTCGCCGCACTGGCCGTGCAGCGCGCCCAGCTCGTGCAGCGGTTCCAGCAGGAGACCGACGCGATCGACCATCTCAAGAAGGAGAAGGCATCGTGGCGGCGCGATCGGGAGCTGCGCTCCGCGCTGGCCGAGAGCGCCGACACCGCGAACCAGCTCGCCGCGGTCGACAAGCAGCTCTCGCAGCTGCGCGCGCAGCTCGGTCCGGTGAAGACTCCGAAGAAGATCGTGATCCCCGACGCCGAGATCGATCCGCTCGCCGATCCGGAGGATCTCGACAAGCAGGCCGCGGATCTCAAGCAGGCCGAGCAGGAGCTCGCGCGCCAGGTCCAGGGCCTCGACGTCCAGGCGAAGGAGCTCGCCGAGGTCGCCGACCTCCGCAAGCACCACGAGCGCGCCAACGACCTCGCCCGCCGCGACGATGACCAGCCGTTCCGCACCGCGCAGACCGGCGGCGAGACCAAGGGCCTCCAGAACGGCGGCGGCGCGGCGTCGCCGGGGACGAACACGGGCGGCGCGGGCGCGGGCTCCGGCTCGGGCGCGGGCGGCGGCTCGACCGGCGGCGGCGGGACCGGCACCGGCGACACGTTCGGCACCGATCACGGCTCGCCGGGCAGCACGCAGTTCGAGGCGGAGGCGACGATCGTGCTCGGCGACGTGCTCGATCACGCGACGATCGACGGGCTCGCCCGCGCGTCACGCTCCGGCGATCCGGCGCAGCGCGCCGACGCCGCGAAGCGCGCGCGCGACGCCGTCAAGGCCCGGCTCGAGCTGCTCGCGAAGAAGCGCGCGGCGATCGAGGCGCGGTCGAAGGCGCTGAAGCAGAAAAATTAACCGCCAAGGCGCCGAGGGCGCCAAGCCGGAGCCAGAAGAGATGTCTTCTCTGATCTTGGCGATCTCCGCGACTTGGCGGTTCAACTCATCTGGGCGTCCAGCGCACGCCCGCGCCGAGCACGACGGCCGAGCCGCCGTAGGACGCGGGCATCGTGTCCATGCCCGTCGTGGCGCGGCGGAGCAGGGACATGTACTCGCCGAACACGTCGGCGGTCCACGCCGCCGAGAAGATCCACGACGCGCCGGCGGTCGCGCCGAGGCGCGTCGCGTCGGGAGCAGACGGCGACAGATGATCGGCCGGGACCGGCGACGGGTCGTAGTAGGCGCCGGCGCGCGCGATCGCGCGACCGAGCTGCCACTCGCCGCCGGCGCGCAGCGTGAACGTGTCGTGCCAGCCGTTGTCCTGGATCGCCTGCGGCGTCTGCGGATCGGCGAACGTGACGATCGTCTTGTCGTTGACGCTCCACCGCGTGTACTCGACGTCGCCGAGCAGCGCGAGCGCGCCGCGCTGCCAGCGCGCGCCGAGCACGACCTGATCGGGCATCGTCATCGTCGTCCGCGCCTGCTGGTCGGGCGTCTTCTCGGAGAACGCGTCGGGGGCGGTGAAGTTCGCCGGGCCCGAGAACGCGAGCCTCGTGCGACCGCGATAGACGAGGCCGATGCCGAGATCGCCGCGCGCGCGCCAGAACGCCGACGCATCGACGCCGAGCCCGTGCGCCGCCATGTCCATGCGGACGTCGCCCTGGGTGTCGATGAAGTCGAGCCCGCGATCGATCTGCAACCGCGCGCTGTCGACGTGAAAGCCGGCCGCGACGCGCAGCTTGCCGAAGCTCCATCCCGCGAACGGCGCGATCCGGATGTCCATCAGCTGGGTCGCGACCGCCTCGGGCGCGCCCGGCCACATCTGCGGCCACGTCACGCCGCCGCCGAACGGCACGCCGACGGCGACGCCGGCGGCACACCGGTCCTGCGCGTAGCTCAGATCGAGGTGCGGCGGCGTCTGCCAGCCGCCGGTCGAGTCGGTCGACCACGAGCCGTCGGCGGCGCGCGCCTGCAGTGACGGGTGCGCGAGCGCGAGCGACAACCCGACGCGCACGCCTCCGGCGTCGGCGAGCGCGGCGGGGTCGTCCCACGCCGCGCCGGGATCGCCGTCGCGCGCGGCGCCGGCGCCGCCGGTCGCGGACGACACCGCGTTCTGCTCGCCGACCGCGAGGCCGCCGGCGCGCGCGCCGTGATCGAGCACGAGCACGAGCACGAGCACGAGTCCGAGATGGCGGATCATGGCTGCAGCTCCCCGGCGAGGAACGCCGCCAGATCACTGGTTCCAGGGAAGTACGCGGGCTCGCCGGGAATCGTCAGGAACCCGTGCTCGCCGACGTAATCGCGGCGCGGCGCCCCGGTGACCTGCTCGAGCAGCTCGGTGTTCGCGTTGGGGATGATGAAGTCGAGCGTCGCCATCTGCAGCAGCAGCTTGCGGTTGCCCGTGATCGGCCCGAGGTGCTCGGGATCGACCGCGTCCATGAACCAGTGCGCGACCGTCAGAAAGCGGTGCCCTTCGAAGCTGGCGCGATCGGTGTGCTGGCGCGTGAAGAACGCGTCCATCTGCGCGCCGAAGAACGTCGAGTTGTCGAACATCGGCACGAGCCCGGCGCCGGGCACGTTGAGCACGGCGCGCGGGATGTCGGGGTTCGTGCCGAGGAAGATCGCGCCCATGATCCCGCCGAGCGACTGGCCGGCGTAGTAGATCCGCGTGGTGTCGACCGGATGGCCGAGCACCTGCTCCCACGCGCCGACCCGCAGCGATCGATCGAGCGAGCCGAGATCGACGAGTGCCTGCTGGAAGTGGTCCTTGCTGTTCGCGATGTGATCGATCTCGAGGAACACCGCGCCGCTCGCGACCGGCGTCGAGATCACGCCGAACGTCGCGAGGTGGTTGCCGTTGCCCTGCGCGTCGACGCAGCGGCCCTCGTCGTTGCACGTGGACCCGGCCTGACACGGATCGAGCGACGCGAGCGTGCCGT
>JBLMXA010001020.1:0-12122 GCA_050257515.1 Acidobacteriota bacterium
CCTTCTGTGGGGCAGCTTCGCGAACGTCTGCATCTACCGGTGGGCGCCGACGGAGGAGTTCCCGGACGGCCGCTCGGTCGTGCGGCCCGGCTCGCACTGCTTCGCGTGCAAGGCGCCGATCCGCTGGTACGACAACGTCCCGCTCGTCAGCTACCTGTGGCTGCGCGGGCGCTGCCGGGCGTGCGGCAAGACGTTCTCGGCGCGCTACCTGGTCGTCGAGGCGCTGACCGGCGTGCTGTTCGGCGTCGCCTGGTGGTTCACGCTCGGCGAGGGCGGCCTGCTGGCCGGGTCGCTCGAGCTGCGCGCGCTGCGCTTCGCGATCGACGCCGCGTTCGTGCTCGTGATGGTCGTGATCGCGTTCATCGATCTCGACACCAAGCTGATCCTCAACAAGGTCACGATCCCGGCGACGATCGCGTTCTACGCGCTGTCGCTCCTGCTACCCGAGCGCAGGTGGTGGGATGGCCTCGTCGGGGTAGCCGTCGGGTACGGCGTCCCGTGGCTGATCGGTACGATCTACTACCTGGTGCGTAAGGTCGAGGGGCTCGGGCTCGGCGACGGCATGCTGCTCGCCGTCGTCGGCGCGCTACTCGGCTGGAAGGGGGTCGTGTTCACGCTGTTCGGCGGCAGCGTCGTCGGCTCGGTGCTCGGGATCGCCGCGCTCGTCGGGCGGAAGCCGAGACCAGCCGCCGAGGGCGCAGAGACCGCGGGGCCGAGCCTGATGAAGACCGAGCTGCCGTTCGGGCCGTTCCTCGCGATCGCCGCGGTGTTCTACCTGTTCGCCGAACCGTGGCTCGCGCTGCACTTCCGCCTCGCCGGCGGGTGAGCTTCGGCTGCGGCGATGCTATCGTCGGAGGGTGGGAGGCCAAGCGGCCGAGCAGATCATTGCCGGCGTCGTACTCAGCGAGCGGCTGGCCGTGACGATGTACGGCGCGATGCATCGCGCCCAGTTCGGAGGCCAGCGCAACCTGCGCGGGCTCGTCGTCGATCCGAAGATGCTCGCGGAGGACGCGTTCCGCATCGCGCTCACCGATGCGAAGAACATCGCGAGCGTCACCAAGCTCGAGCACGCGAACATCGTGCCGACGGTCGGCGTCGAGTCGGGCGGGCCCGACGTCGTCGTCGTGACCCGCGGCGTCGGCCGCTACGTCACGGTCCAGGACCTGATCACCGCGGCGAAGGCGCGCAGCAAGCAGGGCGGCAAGCTCGCGATGCCGATCGCGGGGCTGATCGGCAAGTCGGTGATCGAGGCGCTCGCCGCCGCGCACAAGGCCGGCATCATCCACGGCGCGGTCCACCCGCGCAGCGTGCTCGTCGACGAGGACGGCGGCGTGCGGCTCGGCGACTTCATCGTCGGCCGCGCGCTGACGACGGCCGTCGCGCAGGGCGCCGACAGCGCGCTGTGGCGCGGGCTCGCCGGCTACATCGCGCCGGAGCTCGTCGTCGGCGAGGATCCGACGCCAGCCGCGGACGTGTTCGCGGTCGGCGCGATGCTGTTCACGATGCTGACCGGCGAGGTGCCGCCGGGCTCGATGCGCTCGACGCCCGCGGTGGAGCGGCTCGTCCAGCGCGCGCTCGACACCGACGTCGGCCGCCGCTACAAGACCGCGACCGACCTGCTCGAGAACCTGCTCGAGGCGATGGAGGACGATCGCTGGGAGCTCGCCGAGCGCGGCGAGCTGATCAAGGAAGCCGGGCTCTCGCAGACCGACAGCAACATCGACGAGGCGACCGAGGACCTGCTCGCGTCGCTCGGCGCGCCGACCGGCGTGCAGCTCGCGCCGATGCGGCCGAGCGCCGACGCGCGCGCGTCCGCGCACAAGACGCCGACCGGCCAGAAGGGCAGCCTCGACGCGCTGCTCGCGTCGATCGACGAGGTCGGCGACACGAGCGGCCTGACGCAGATCGACGACCCGCCGAAGAAGTTCAAGCGCGATCCGATCTCCGACATCATCCGCAAGGATCCGCGGCGGGCCGAGGCGATCGTGTCGTCGGCGCGCGTGCCGTCGCTCGACGATCCCGACGAGCCCGAGGATCACACGCCGCTGCCGCCGCCGGTGCGCGAGTCGCACCTCGACCTGACGAACGCCGATCCGCTCGCCTCGCGGCGGCGCGCGTCGAGCCCGGCGGTGCGCGCGTCGAGCGCCGACGAGGTCGCCGCGATGGCCGCGATCGGAGAGCTCGATCACGGCGCGCGGCGCGTGTCGACCGCCGGCGAGCAGGCCGCGGCGGCCGCCGCCAAGCTCGAGGACGCCGCGCAGCGCGCCGAGCGCGCGGCGAAGCGGCTCGAGACGAACACGCCGGTGCCGGGAGGCGCGGCGCGCGCGATGCCGGTGATGCCGCCCGTCGATCTCGATGTCCCGCCGCCGCGGCTCAAGAGCCCGCTGCGCAGCATCCTCGGCGGCGTCGTCGTGCTCGGCATCCTCGGCGGCGGCGGCTACGTGGTCTACACGCACCTCCAGGACCAGGCGGCGCAGGCCGAGAAGTTCGAGAAGGACAAGGCCGAGCGGAAGAAGCAGGCCGAGGAGCGCGAGAAGCAGGCGCGCGAGGCGCAGGCCGACCCCGGCGCGATCGAGATCAACTCGCCGGATGCCGGCATCTGGCTGCGGCTCGGCCGCACGCCGCTCGACACGTCGATCAAGCTGCCGGCGAGCCAGGCGCACGATCTCGTGTTGCTCCACGACGGAAACGAGGCGACCGAGGCGCAGGTCAACTCCACGGCGTGGTCGGGCACCGGCCCGAGCCTCGGCGCGAAGATCACCGTCACGCTGAAGCCCCAGAAGGGCAAGAAGCCGCCGGAGCTGCCGCTGCAGCCGACGACGCCCGTGCTCGGGACGACCGGCATCGCCGGCGACGGCTTCGTGCACGTCGAGTCGACGCCGAGCGACGCCGAGGTGTGGCTGTTCCTCGGCGGCGCCCACGGCGAGATCGACAACGTGTGGGCGGGCCGCGACTACGAGCTCGCGGTCGTGCGCCCCGGCTACAAGACCCAGCACGTGACGTTCAGCGCCGAGGACTGGCGCGACGGCGGCGATCCGAAGATCCCGATCGACTCCGCGCCGAAGAAGAGCAAGCTGTCGAAGACCGTCGAGCTCGAGAAGGCGAAGTAATGGCGACGGCGCGCACGCTCCACGTGAGGTGTGCGACCTGGGAGCAGGTCGACACGTTCCTCACGCGCAAGCTGCGCAAGGGCCGGCTGTTGTCGATGAAGGTGCCGTTCGCGGCGCAGCAGGGCATCACCGTGACGCTCGGCCTCGAGCTGCCGAACCAGCTCGTGCTCGCGATCGACGGGACCGTGCAGCGCGCGTCCGCCGTCGAGAGCGAGCGCACGTGGATCGAGATCGAGCTCACCGGGCTCACCGAGGACGTGCTCGCGAAGATCCGGCGGATGACGGCGGCCGGCGGCGACGAGGAGCCCGAGACCGATCCTCAGATCTTGCCCGCGGCGCCCGCGCGCAAGTCGCTGGCATCGCTCGCCGACGATCTGCCTGGCGACGAGCGCGAGCTGTTCCAGCACCTGTCGAGCGAGCTGCGCCGGCTGCGCCAGGTCGCGGTGCACGAGGTGCTCGGGGTCGCGCGCGACGCCGGCCCCGAGGAGGTGCGCGCGGCGTGGAAGAACCTCGTCCGCCGCAACCACCCCGATCTGGTCGCGCGCCGCAGCGCGCCGGCGATCTCGCACCTCGCCGAGGAGCTGACGATCCTCGCGAATCGCGCGTACGACCGGCTGCGCGCGGCGCTCGTCGCCGAGGGGCGCGCGGCGGCCGCAGGGCCGTCGGTCGCGTCACCGCCGGGCTGGCTCGTCGGCTTCGAGGACATCCAGAGCGGCGATCGCTCGCCCGCGCCGAAGCCGCCCGCGCGGCCGACGCCAGCGCCGCCGGCCGCGAAGCCCGCGGCGGCGACGCCGACCTCCGCCGACGGCAACGGCGGCGAGGCGTTCGAGCAGCGCGCGCGCGCGATGCTCGGCCAGGGTGACGCGGCGACCGCGCGCGAGGTGCTCGCGGCCGCGCTCGTCGTCTATCCCCGCAGCAAGCCGCTGCGCTCGCTCTACTACGTCGCGACCGCACTCGCCGCGCTCGAGGCCGGCGAGGTGATGCTCGCCCAGTCGCAGCTCGAGACCGCGCTCGCGCACCACGACCAGTGCACCGAGGCCGCGCTGCTGCTCGACCACATCCGGCGGCACGGCGGCGGCAACGTCGCCGACGCGCACAGGATCTTTCAGTGACCGACGACTCGCGATCGAAGCCCGCCCGCAGCGAAGCGAGGACGGGCTCTCCGCAGGAGGAGGGAATCCCTCGACGGGGGAGCCGCGCGGTCGGCATCGATCTCGGCACGACGAACTCGGTCGTCGCGGTGATCGATCGCGACGGCGCGCCGCGCATCCTGACGACGGAGGAGGGCGCGACGACGCTGCCGTCGCTCGTGTGGTTCTCGCCGAAAGGGCCGATCGTCGGCGAGCGCGCGCGCGAGGGTCTCGATCACAGCCCCGAGGCCACGATCTTCGGCGTCAAGCGGCTGCTCGGCCGCCGCCTCGACGATCCGGAGGTCCGCAAGCTCGCGCGCTCGCTGCCGTTCGATCTGACGGAGGCGGCGAACGGTGATGCGTGGATCCAGCTGCCCGGCGATCGCGCGGTGTCGCCCGAGGAGGTCTCCGCGCTGATCCTGCGCGAGCTGCGGCGCACCGCCGAGCAGTTCTTCGGCGAGCCGGTGACGCGTGCGGTGATCACGGTGCCGGCGTGGTACGACGCCGCGCAGCGCCAGGCGACGAAGGACGCCGCGCAGATCGCCGGTCTCCACGTGATGCGGCTGCTCAGCGAGCCGACCGCGGCAGCGCTCGGCCACGGCGCGCATCGCGGCACCGACCGGCGGTTCCTCGTCTGCGATCTCGGCGGCGGCACGTTCGACGTCGCGGTCGTCGACGTCGAGGGCGGCGTGTTCGAGGTGCTCGCGACGACCGGCGATCCGTTCCTCGGCGGCGACGACATCGATCGCGCGATCGTCGAGAACCTCGTGCGCGACGTCCGCCACACGAAGAACCTCGACATCTCCGCCGATGCCATCGCGATCGAGCGGCTGCGGATCAGCGCGCAGCGCGCGAAGCACGAGCTGTCGACGCACGCGACGGCGCCCGTCGAGATCGACGAGCTCGCGCAGCTGCCATCGGGCCGCGCGGTCGACTTCGCGCGCACGATCCGGCGCGACGAGCTCGAGCTGTGGGCGTCGCCGCTGCTCAAGCGGCTCGAGCCGCCGATCAAGGAGGCGCTGCGCCGCTCGACGCGCCGCAAGGAGGACATCGAGGAGGTGCTGCTCGTCGGCGGCGGCACGCGGATGCCGGGCGTGCGCAAGGAGCTCGCGCGCGCGGTCGGCCGCGAGCCGAGCGTGCTGCCGAACCCCGAGGAGGTCGTCGCGGTCGGCGCCGCGCTCGAGGTCGCGCGGCTTGACGGCACGATCGAGGGCGTGCTGCTGATCGACGTCGCCGCGCGCGGGCTGTCGATGTCGACGCAGGGCGGCGACTGCGAGATGGTGATCGCGCAGAGCGCGGTGGTGCCGACGCGCGAGCACCGCGTGCTCGCGACGCGCCAGGACGACCAGGCGCGCCTCGAGTTCGACCTCTGGGAGGGCGAGTCGCCGGATCCCGCGGAGAACCGCCACCTCGGCCGCTACGCGATCGTCGACCTGCCGCCCGCGCCGTCGGGCGACGTGCTCGCGCTCGTCGAGGTGACGATCGACACCGACGGCACGGTGCGCCTCGGCGCGACCGAGCTCGTCTCCGGCGAGCGCCTCACGCTCGAGCAGCTCTATCACGCCGGGCTCTCGCGCGCGGACGTCACGCGGCTCGCGCGGCAGCTCGAGCCGCCGACGTAGCGCGCGGCGCTGTCGCGCGAGGCGGTCGCGACGCAGCCGCGCGTGATCGTGCGCGAGGTCGATGTCGGAGACGGTGGGAGCCCCGTCGCCCGCGCGTACGAGATCGGCGCGCTGCCGCACGACAACGTGTACGATCGGCTCGAGCGGCTGCGCTACGTGCTCGTCGGGCCGGACTGCCTGCGCGCCCCCGAGCTCGCGAAGCAGCTCGCGGAAGAAGAAAGATGAACCGCCAAGACGCCAAGACCGCCAAGCAGGAGCCAGAAGAAGAGATCTCTGCTTCTCACCTTGGCGTGCTCGGCGCCTTGGCGGTGCAACTTCTGCTTCTGGTCGCCTGCGGCTCGTGCGGCGCCGACAAGCCGCAGCCGGCGACCGGCAGCTGCTCCGCGCTCCCGGCGGCCGAGATGGGCGACGGCACGTACTACGCCGCCGACGGCACCGGGAACTGCTCGTTCGACGCGTCGCCGTCGGACCTGATGGTCGCCGCGATGAACGCGGCGGACTACGCGAACGCCGCGTGGTGCGGCGCGTGCCTCGACGTCACCGGCCCGAACGGCGACATCGTCGTGCGCGTGGTCGATCAGTGCCCGGGCTGCCAGCACGGCGATCTCGATCTGTCGCAGCAGGCGTTCGAGATGATCGCGCCGCTGTCGGCGGGGCGCGTCGCGATCACGTGGCACGAGGTCGCGTGTGACGAGACCGGCCCGGTCGCGTACCGGTTCAAGGAGGGCACGAACCCGTACTGGGCCGCGATCCAGCTCCGCGATCACCGCTACCCGATCAGCAAGCTCGAGGTCCAGCAGGGCACCGCGTGGACCGAGCTGCCGCGCGCCGACTACAACTACTTCGTGGCCGCGTCGGGGCTCGGCGACGGGCCGTTCGTGCTGCGCGTGACCGACGCGCGCGGCCAGCAGCTCACCGACATGGGCATCGCGCTCGGCGACGCCGTCGTGCGTGCCGGCGCGGCGCAGTTCCCGGCCTGCGCCATGTGAACTGTGCGATCGACCTCCGCGTGCCCGGCGGCGGACCTGCCGATGCTGCGCGACCTCGTGCGACGTGCTCGCCGATCGCGTCAAGGGCTGGCTATTTCGCAGGAGCGGGTAGCCCCGGGATCCCCGAGCGGCCGTCCTCGATCTTCATCGACGATGCCTTCAGCTCGTCGGCGGTGAGCGGCAGGTAGTAGCCGCCGAGGTGCGCCGACAGGAACGCCTCGGCCGCGCCGAAGAACGCGATGTTGTTCTCGGGGCGCGCGAAGCCGTGGCCCTCGTCGGGGAACACGATGTAGGTGACCGGCAGGTCGCGCTGCTTCATCGCGTTGACGATCTGCTGCGACTCGGCCTGCTTGACGCGCGGATCGTTCGCGCCCTGGCCGATCAGCAGCGGCCGCTTGATCGCCGCCGCGTGCGTGAGCGGCGACGCCGCCTCCAGCTGCGCCTTGCCCTCGGCGGTGTCCCAGTTGCCGATGCGCATGCGGAACTCGGAGAGCACCGGCACCCAGTACGGCGGCACCGACGCGATCAGCGTCTCGAGGTTCGACGGGCCGACGATGTCGACGCCGCACGCGAACACGTCGGGCGTGATCGACAGGCCGACCAGCGTCTCGTAGCCGCCGTAGCTGCCACCCATGATCGCGACCTGCTCCTTCGTCGTGATGCCCTTGCCGACGGCCCACTGCATCCCGTCGAGGACGTCGTCGTGCATCTTCTTGCCCCACTCGTTGTTGCCGGCGTTGAGGAACTTCTTCCCGAAGCCCGTCGAGCCGCGGTAGTTGACCTGCAGCACCGCGTAGCCGCGGTTCGCGAGCAGCTGGTCCACCGACGAGTAGCCGTAGGTGTCGCGCGCCCACGGGCCGCCGTGCACGAACATGACGAGCGGCACCGGGCCCTTCGCGTTCTGCGGCTTCGTCAGGTAGCTGACGAGCGGCAGGCCATCGCGCGCGACGATCACGACCGCCTCCTGGCCGACGAGCGGCTGCTGGTCGAGCGCGGGCTGCGCCGCGAACAGGAACTTGCCGGTGTGCTTGGCGTGATCCCACAGGAAGTAGTGGCGCGGGTGCTGCGGCGTCGAGGTCGCGACGATCCACGTCTTGAAGTCGAGCGACGTCGAGCTGACGCCGAAGTCGCCGCCCTCCGCGAGCTTCGCGAGCCCGTCGAGATCGGGCTGCACGGTCTTGTCGAGCGCGCGCCAGTGCTCGCGCTCGTAGTCGAACGACGCCGCGAGCACGGTGTGCTTCGTCGGGTGCATCATCACGTGGCCGACGTCGGCCTGCGCGTCGTCGGCGAGCACCTTCTCCTTCTTGGTCTTGATGTCGAGTTGGACGAGCGCGGCGGTGTCGCGGTTGCGGCTGTCCTGCGCGTACGCGAGCTTGCCGCCCGGCGCGATCGCGACGATGCCGGTCGTCTGCGAGTCCTCGAACGGGATCGTGTCGTAGGGCTTCCAGGCCTTGCCGTCGCGCGAGAACAGCTGGCCGCTGCCGTCGGGGAGCAGCTTCTCGGCGAACACGAGATCGAGGTTGGGATCGGCGTTGAACTGCACGAACCCGTCGTCGTTCTGGTAGACGAGCGTGCGCTTGCCGTCGGCGATGTCGAGCAGGTAGACGTCGTGGAGCTGTGGGTTGCGGTCGTTGAGCCCGACGAGGAGCTTCGTCGGCCGCTTCTCCGACAGCCCGATCACCATCGCGCGCGTGTTCTTGTACGGCGTCAGATCCGTCGTGGTCTTGCCGTCGAGATCGGCGCGGAACACGTGGAAGTTCTCGTCGCCGGCGGTGTCCTGCAGGTAGAGGACGTGCTTGTTGTCGAACGCCCAGAAGTACTGGCGCACCGGGCGCGTGTGGTCGTTCGTGATCGGCTTGGCCTGATCGAGCTTGTCGACCGGCGCGACCCACACGTTGAGCACGCCTTCCCGCGCCGCGATCCACGCGAGGTGCTTGCCGTCGGGGCTGATCTGCACGTTCGTGCGCTCGGGGTTGCCGAACAGCACGCTGCGCGGGATCAGATCCGCCTTCGGCTTGCCGACCGCGACGGGCGGTGGCGGCGGCACGGGCGGCGGCGCGGGTGCCGCGACAGCAGGAGGGGCCGGGGCGGCGGCCGGAGCGGGCGCGGGCGTCGGCTTGGCGCCGCCGCAGCTGGCCAGGATCGCGAGCAGGGCGAATCGCTTCATGCGCGCGACGTAGCACGCGCGATGCGGGTCGTGCCAGGATGCGACGCCATGCGACACGCGCGACACGCGGTGATCCTTGCGGGCGGCAGCGGCACGCGCTTGTGGCCCGCGAGCCGGCGCGCGCGGCCCAAGCAGCTGCTCGCGCTCGCGAAGCCTGGCGAGCCGATGGTCGCGGGAGCGGTCGCGATCGGGCGCGCGATCGCGGGCGATCAGGTGATGATCGTCACCGCCGAATCGCAGGCCGAGGCCACCCGTGCGGCGGTGCCCGGCGTCGAGCTGCTCGCCGAGCCGGTCGGCCGCAACACCGCGGCCGCGATCGGACTCGCCGGCGCGATCCTCGCCGCGCGCGAGCCCGATGCGGTGCTCGCCGTGCTGCCCGCCGATCATCACGTGCGCGATCGCGACGGCATGGCGAGGGCGCTCGACGTGGCGCTCGCGGCGGCCGAGACCGACGACGTGATCGCGCTGATCGGGATCAAGCCGACGCGCGCCGAGACCGGGTTCGGATATCTGGAGACCAGATCGAGCACGACTACGAGCACGAGCACGAGGCCGGTCGTCCGATTCGTGGAGAAGCCGGATGCGGCCACGGCGAAGCAGTACCTCGCCAGCGGCCACTACCTGTGGAACGCCGGGATCTTCTGCCTGACCGCGCGCCGGCTGCTCGCCGAGCTCGACCGGCACCTGCCGGCGACCGCGCAGGCGGTGCGCGCGATCGCACGGGATCCGGATGTCGCGCGCGCGGTGTACCCGACGCTGCCCTCGGTGTCGTTCGACACCGGCGTGATGGAGAAGACCGATCGCGTGGTCGCGGTCGCGGCGGACGTCGGCTGGGACGATGTCGGCTCGTGGGCCGCGCTGGCCGACGTGCGCGGCCGCGATGCCGCCGGCAACACGACCGCGGGCGCGACGCTCGTGATCGACGGCACCGGCAACGTCGTGGTGAGCGACGACGACACGCTGATCGCCACCGTAGGGCTGTCGGACCTCGTCGTCGTGAAGTCGGGCGACGCGATCCTCGTCATCCGGAAGGACCAGGCGCAGGACGTGCGCAAGGTCATCGATGCGCTTTCCGCGCGCGGGCTCGCGCGCTACCTCTAGGAAGGACGATGAACCCCCGGATCTTTCGCGAGTACGACATCCGCGGGGTCGCCGATCGCGATCTCGACGACGCGGTCGTGCGCGCGCTCGGCATCGCGGTGGGCGAGCGCGCGCGCGGCAAGCAAGTCGTCGTCGGCCGCGACTGCCGGCTGACGTCGCCGCGGCTGTTCGCCGCGCTGACCGACGGCATCCGCGTCCACGCCGAGGTGATCGACATCGGCGTCGTGCCGACGCCGGTGCTCTACTTCGCAGCGCACGAGCTCGCTCCGGCGGCGTCGGTGATGATCACCGGCAGCCACAACCCGCCCGAGGACAACGGGTTCAAGGTGATGGTCGGCAAGGAGACGCTGTACGGCCCCGCGATCGGCGAGCTGCGCGATCGCGTCGCGCAGCTCCTCGCGACCGAGGCGCCACATCCGCACCACGCGGCGCGCTCGCGCGACGTGATCGGCGCGTACCTCGAGCGCGCGCAGCGCGAGCTCGCGCTCGGCGCACGCCGCTGCAAGGTCGTCGTCGATGCCGGCAACGGCGTCGGCGGGCCGACCGCGGTCGCGCTGTACCGCGCGCTCGGCTTCGACGTCGTGCCGCTGTACTGCGAGCTCGACGGCCGGTTCCCGCACCACCACCCCGATCCGACGCAGCCCGAGAACGTCGCGGACCTGATCGCGACCGTGCAGCGCGAGGGCGCCGAGGTCGGCATCGCGCTCGACGGCGACGCCGATCGGCTCGGCGCGGTCGACGCGACCGGCCGGATCCTGTGGGGCGACCAGCTGATGATCCTGCTCGGCAAGGCGGTGCTCGCCGAGGTGCCGGGCGCGAAGTTCGTCGGCGAGGTGAAGTGCTCGCAGGCGATGTACGACGAGCTCGCGGCGGCCGGTGGCCAGGTCGAGATGTGGAAGGTCGGCCACTCGCTGATCAAGGCGCGCATGAAGGAGCTCGGCGCGCAGCTCGCCGGTGAGATGAGCGGGCACCTGTTCTTCGCGCACCGCTGGCTCGGCTTCGACGACGCGATCTACTCGGGCGCGCGGCTGCTCGAGCTCGTGTCTCGCGGCGAGCGGACGCTCGCCGACCTCGCGCGCGAGCTGCCCGACGCGATCAACACGCCGGAGATCCGCATCGACTGCCCCGACGACCAGAAGTTCGCCGTCGTCGCGAAGGTGACCGCGCGGCTGCGCGAGGATCCGGCGGTCGAGGACGTCGTCGACGTCGATGGTGTGCGCGCGAAGTTCGCGAACGGCTGGGGGCTCGTGCGTGCGTCGAACACGCAGCCGGCGCTCGTCATGCGCTGCGAGGCGACCGACGCGGCGCACCTCGCCGAGATCCGCGGCACGATCGAGAAGTACATCGCGGAGGCGAGGGCGTGACGATCCGCCACATCGGCATCGATCTCGGCGGCTCGAACCTGCGCGCGGCGGCGTTCGCGCCCGACGATCACACCCAGCTCGATCACCACCGCGAGCCGGTCGGCGAGGCGCGCGATCCGGACTCGATCGTCGAGCGCGTCGCGGCGCTCGCCGAGCTGCTCGCGAAGGACGCCGAGGCGCCGGTGCCGGTCGGCGTCGGCATCGCCGCGATGCTGCGCGATCGCCAGGGCACGGTCGCGAACTCGCCGCACCTGCGGTGGCGCAACGTGCCGTTCGGCCGCCAGCTCGCGCGCCGGCTCGGCCCGCGGTTCGCCGTCGGCGTCTACAACGACGTCAACGCGATCGTGTGGGGCGAGGCGGTCGCCGGCTCGGCGCGCGGCTGCCGCGACGTGCTCGGCGTCTACGTCGGCACCGGCATCGGCGGCGGCGTGATCGCGGGCGGGCTGCTCGTCGAGGGCGCCAGCAACTGCGCCGGCGAGATCGGTCACATGAAGGTCCGGTGGGACGAGGGCGCGAAGCCGTGCGCGTGCGGCCAGCGCGGCTGCGTCGAGGCCTACGTCGGCGGCAGCTACCTCGATCGTCGGATCGCGCGCGAGGTGCCGGCGAAGTCGCTCGCGGTCACGCTCGCGGGCGGCCGCG
>JBLMXA010001021.1:0-3735 GCA_050257515.1 Acidobacteriota bacterium
TCTTCGGCCTGCCCTACTACCACACGGGCGTCGTCGTCTCGCGCCCGCTCGGCGGTGGCTGGACCGGGCTCGCGCACGTCTACAACGGATGGAACAGCGTCGTCGACAACAACGAATATCCGAGCGTCGCGGCTTCGCTGACGTATGCGAGCAAGACCGTTCCGGCAGCCCAGCTGATGTACTTCGGCGGTATCGAGCGCGCGACGGACGCGCCGGAAGGCCAGCCGTGGCGGCACCTGTTCGACGCGTACGCGCAGGTGGCGATCACGGATCAGCTCTCCGTGATGGCGCAAGGCGATGGCGGTTTCGAGCGCAACCACTTCGGCACGAGCGGATGGCTTGCCGGCGCGCTGTACGGCAAGCTCGCCCTCACGCCGGAGCTTTACGTAGCGGGGCGCGGCGATCTGTTTCGCGAGTGGGTCGCGTCCGATGCGACGGGAACCGCATCGTCGATCTTCTTTCCGACGCGCTGGATCGGTTCGTTCACCGCAACGTTTGCGCTGCAGCCGATCGACACACTTTCGGTGCGTCTCGAGGTACGCCATGATCAGGCCGCAACCGCGGTGTTCTACGGTGGGACCGTGGCTGGCGACGGAGCTACGACTCCGTACGTCCCGGATCACCGCAGCCGCGACACGATCACGCTCGGTGCGACGGCGTGGTTTTAACGCGACGATTTCTCGGGCTTGACGCAGTCTTTACGCGACCAGCGGTAGCTAACGGATGTGTTCGGCCCTTATCGAACGCCTCCCGAGCCGCAGCCGCCCGAGCGCAGCACGCGCCCGCACGAAGAAATCGTGATGGCATGGGCGTTGCTCGTCATCGGTGCCGTGCGCGTCGTGTTCGCGATCGCGAGCCGTGAGGTGTGGGGTGCCGAGCCGACGCTCGCGATGCTGCTCGCCATGGGCGGCATCGGAATGCTGGCGAGGAGGTAGCGCATGCTCGACGTCGTCTACGTTGCACTGATCCTCGGGCTGTTCGCCGTGACGCTCGGAATGATCCGGCTGTTCGAGAGGACGTGATGACGATCCTTGCTGCTGTCATTGCCGCGCTCCTGCTCGTCTACCTGCTCGTCGCGTTGCTCGCGCCGGAGAAGCTGGAATGATCCAGGTCGCGATCTATGCGGTGCTCCTGGTCGCGCTCGCCGTGCCGCTCGGCCGTTACATGGCACGCGTGTACGCGGGCGAGGCGCGACTCGCGCAGCGCGTGCTCGGACCGGTGGAAAGCCTGCTCTACCGCGTGTTCGGCGTGAACCCCGCCGAGGAGATGTCGTGGAGGCGGTACGCGATCGCGCTGATGGTGTTCAACCTCGTCGGCATCCTCGTCGTCTACGCGCTCCAGCGCGTGCAGCATGCGCTCCCCGGCAACCCGCTCGACCTGCCGAACGTCGACCCGCGCGTGGCGTTCAATACCGCCGTCAGCTTCGGCACGAACACGAACTGGCAGGCATACAGCGGCGAGACGACGATGAGCCTGCTCGTCCAGGCCGCCGCGCTCGGCGTGCAGAACTTCGTCTCTGCGGCCAGCGGCATGGCGGTGCTCGTCGCGCTCGCGCGCGGCTTCACGCGCAAGCACGCCGACGCGATCGGCAACTTCTGGGTCGACCTGGTGCGGTCCACGCTCTACATCCTCGTGCCGCTCTCGATCGTGCTTGCCGCGCTGCTCGTGTCGCAAGGCGTGCCTCAGACCGGGCACGGCAGCCATGCCGCCCAGCTCGTCCAGGCGACGCTCGATGCAGATCACCACGCCGTCACGCAGCAGGAGATCGCGGTCGGCCCGGTCGCGTCGCAGATCGCGATCAAGCAGCTCGGCACGAACGGCGGCGGCTTCTACAACGTGAACTCGGCGCATCCGTTCGAGAACCCGACGCCACTGTCGAACTTGCTCGAGTGCCTCGCGATCCTGCTGATCCCTGCCGCGCTGTGCTTCACGTGGGGGCGGCTCGTCGGTGCGCGCCGCCACGGCGTCGCGCTGCTCGCGACGATGGTGCTGCTGCTCGCGCCGTTCGTCGCGCTCACAGTCGCGCAGGAACAGCACGGCAATCCCGCGCTCGCGTCGCTCCATGTCGATCAGGGCGCGGGCAACATGGAAGGCAAGGAAGTGCGGTTCGGCGTCGTGCCGTCCGCGCTGTGGGCAACCGCGACGACCGCGGCGTCCAATGGCTCGGTCAACTCGATGCACGACAGCTACACGCCCCTCGGCGGACTCGGGCCGATGGTGCTCATGCAGATCGGCGAGGTCTCGTTCGGTGGCGTCGGGTCGGGCCTCTATGGGCTCGTCGTGTTCGCGATCGTCGCGGTGTTCATCGCCGGGTTGATGGTCGGCCGAACACCCGAGCTCCTCGGCAAGAAGATCGAAGCGTACGAGATGAAGATGGCGTCGATCGCGATCCTCGTGCCGTGCGCGGCCGTGCTCGTCGGCACCGCGATCGCGTGCCTGTCCAGCGAAACGAAGGACGCACTCGGCAACCATGGCGCGCACGGGTTCTCGGAGATCCTGTACGCGTTCTCGTCGGCCGGGAACAACAACGGCTCGGCGTTCGGCGGGCTCACCGCGAGCGGCACCGTGTACGCCACGGCGCAGGGCATCTGCATGTGGGTCGCACGCTACTGGATCATCGTGCCCGTGCTCGCGATCGCGGGTTCGCTCGCGAAGAAGAAGCTCGTCCCGCCGTCGTCCGGCACGCTGCCGACCGACGGCGTCATGTTCGTGCTCTTGCTCGCCGGCACCGTGGTGCTCGTCGGCGCGCTCACGTTCGTCCCCTCCCTCGCGCTCGGCCCGATCGTCGAGCACCTGCAACTCCCATGATGGCGAAGCACAAACCGGGACCGCGGGCCCTGTTCGACTCGGCGATCGTTCGTCGTGCGATCGGCGAGGCGATCGGCAAGCTCGATCCGCGACGCATGATCCGCAACCCGGTGATGTTCGTCGTCGAGGTCGGCAGCGCGTTCACGACCCTGCTCGCGATCGCGGAGCGTTCGACGTTCTCGCTCGCCGTGGCGGTCTGGCTCTGGTTTACCGTCCTGTTCGCGAACTTCGCGGAGGCGATGGCGGAAGGTCGCGGCAAGGCGCAGGCCGACAGCCTGCGCAAGGCGCGCAAGGAAGTCCCCGCACGCAAGCTCGCCGAGCCGAAGCGTGATGCCGCGGTCGAAGAGGTGCCGTCTTCGCGGCTAGCTCCCGGCGATCACGTGCTCGTCGAGGCCGGCCAGGTCATCCCCGGCGACGGCGAGATCGTGGAAGGCGTGGCCTCGATCGACGAGAGCGCGATCACCGGGGAGTCCGCGCCGGTCATCCGCGAGAGCGGCGGCGATCGCAGCGCGGTCACCGGCGGCACGCGCGTGCTCTCCGACTGGATCGTCATGCGCGTGACGTCGCCTCCGGGGCAGACCTTCCTCGACAAGATGATCGCGATGGTCGAGGGGGCCAAGCGCAAGAAGACCCCGAACGAGATCGCGCTCGACATCTTGCTCGCGGGCCTCACGATCATCTTCCTGCTCGTCACCGCGACGCTCCTGCCGTTCTCGCAGTTCGCGGCAGGCGAAGCCGGCGGTGCCGCACAGCCGGTGGGCATCGTGATCCTGGTCGCGCTCCTCGTGTGCCTGATCCCGACGACGATCGGTGCGCTGCTCTCGGCCATCGGCATCGCAGGCATGGATCGCATGGTGCAGGCGAACGTGCTCGCGACCAGCGGGCGTGCGATCGAGGCCGCAGGCGACGTCGACGTGCTGCTCCTCG
>JBLMXA010001022.1:0-4191 GCA_050257515.1 Acidobacteriota bacterium
TTTGCCCGTCGCCAGAAATTGGCCCGCCGCGCACGGCGTCCGTAACGTCGACCTACGCGGATGAACAGGCTCGCCGACATGCACGAGGCGCCGGCGCTGCGGCGGTGGGCCGTGCGGCTCGGGCTCGCGCTCGTCGTCGCGATCGCGATCGGTTACCTGCCGGGCGGGCTGCTGCGCCGCGATCCGCGCGCGCTCAAGCTCGAGGCGCAGCTCGAGGATCTCGACGGGCAGGCGCGCACGCTCGAGGCCGGCAACGCCGCGCTCGTGCGCGACATCGAGGCGCTGCGCACCGACGTCCACGCGATCGAGGAGCGCGCGCGCGCCGACCTCGGCATGGTCTACCCCGACGAGATCGTGCTGCGCGTCGTCCACGAGGATCCGCGATGACCGCGTCGCGGCGCTGGCAGCGCGCGATGCGGCGCGCGGCGAAGGTGTCGATCGGCGCGGCGGCCGCCGCGTTCGCGTGCGTCGTCGTCGCGGTCGGCGGCGTCGACGGCGCCGACCTGCTCGGCGACACGATGCCGCTGCCCCAGGCGATCGTGGCCGCCGCGACGCTCGTGCTCGTCGTCGTCGCGGTGATCCGCCGCATCCAGTTCGCGCCGCCCTCCGCGCGCGCGCAGCGCGTGTCGATGTGGCTCGCCGCCGCGAGCGATCTCGCCGATCTCGAGCTCGTGCTCGCGCTCGTCGCCGGGCTCCACGTCGCGATCGCGGTCACCGGCGGCCTGCAGTCGCCGGCGTACCCGCTGCTGTACGGGCTGGTCGCGTTCGCGGTCACCGTGCTCGCGCGGCCGGCCGCGCTCGCGACGCTCGGCGCCGCGCTGGTCCTCGAGGCCGCGCTGCTCGTGCGCGGCGGCATCAGCGAGGGCGCCGCGATCGCCGCCGGCCTCCACGCGGTCTACCTCGCCGGCGCAGCCGCCGGCCACGCGCTGCTGCTGCGCGGGCTCGCATCGCGCTATCGCCATCGCCGCGCGAGGCGGCTCGAGGACGAGCTGGCCGCGCTGCGCGACTCCGCACGCGACTACCGGCTGATCGCCGCGGCGCTCGGTCCGGGCAGCCGCGCGCCGCGCCCGCGCGACGAGGAGGAGCGGCTGCTCGCGATCGGCGGCGTCGGCATGATCGGCGACACGCTCGCGTGGGTGCTCGCGACGCTCAAGCGCGCGCTCGGCGCGCGCACGGTCGCGCTGCTGTGGCTCGACGACGCCGGCGACGAGCGGCTCAAGCTGCGCGAGATCGCGACCGACGCCGACGACATCGTCGAGAGCCGGCGGCTCGTCACCTCCGGCGTGCTCGGCGCGGTGATCCGCGATCGCGCACCCGTGCTGGTCGCCGCGACCAAGCCCGGCCAGCTGCCGTACTACGACAGCGCGCGCGCCGGCGTCGCGCTCGTCGCGGTGCCGATCCTCGAGCACAACCACCTCCGCGGCATCATCGCGGCGGATCGCGACAACGTGTTCTCCGAGACCGATCGCGATCTGCTCGCCGACGCGTGCGGGCAGGTGCTGCGCGTCGTGCAGGCCGAGCAGGTGTTCCGCGCCGTCGAGCGCGCGAAGTACGAGCACGAGCGGTTCTACCAGGCGACCGCGATGCTCGGCCGCGCGCTCACGCCCGAGCAGGTGATGGAGACCGCGTTCGACGCGTGCGCCGCGATCTGCGACTACGACGTCGGGGCGATCGCGCTCTACGACAAGGATCGCGCGCGCCACAAGGTCAGCGCGCTGCGCGAGCGCTCGCCCGGCGTCGTCGACCCGAAGCAGCTCGCCGGCCTCGAGTTCCGCGACAACGCCGGGCTCGCGTCGATGGTCGTCAAGAACCGCCACTACCTGCCGGCCGGCGGCGAGCCGCGCGAGGTGTCGGCGCCGATCTACACGCGCAAGGTCAAGCTCGACGACGCGAAGTCGCTGCTCGTGCTGCCGCTGCTGTCCGCCGACGAGGCGATCGGCACGCTGACGCTCGTCGCGCGCGCCGAACGGCGGTTCGGCAGCGACGTGCGCGACATGCTCTCGGTGATCGCGAACCAGGTCGCGGTGTCGCTGCAGAACGGCTTCCTCTATCGCAAGATGGAGACGATGGCGACGACCGACGGCCTCACCGGTCTCACCAACCACCGCACGTTCCAGATGCGGTTCGAGGACCTGCTGCAGCGCGCGCAGCGCCACAACCACAAGGTCGCGCTCCTGCTCTGCGACGTCGATCATTTCAAGAAGGTCAACGACACCTACGGCCACCCGATCGGCGACGAGGTGCTGCGCCGCGTCGCGAAGGTGCTGCAGGAGGTGCCGCGCAAGATCGACGTGCCCGCGCGCTACGGCGGCGAGGAGTTCGTCGTGCTGCTCGACAACGTCGGCGTCGCGCAGGCCAAGGCGGTCGCCGAGCGCATCCGCATCGAGATCTCGAAGGTCGTCGTCGAGACCGAGAAGGGCGCGCTGTCGGTCACCGAGTCGATCGGCGTCGCCGCGTTCCCCGACGACGGCAACGATCGCGCGACGCTGATCGAGCGCGCGGACCTCGCGCTCTATCACGCCAAGCACACCGGCCGGAACCGCGTCGTGACGTGGGCCGAGGCGCAGGCTGACAAGACCAAGAAGGCCAGCTGACCGCCGCCGCGATCACCTGTGCTCGTTGGCCGTCTCGGCCGCGAGCTTGAGCTCGTGGTTCGCGGTCTCGAGCATCTCCTTCGCCTTCTGCGCGTGACCGCCGAGGTCCCACTCGTTCGCCTTCTGTGCGGCGACGATCTTGTCGTACGCCTGACCGGTCAGGCGCTGCGCCGCGGCAAGGCTGGGATGGCGCTTCGCGCCGATGTTCTCGGCCGGGCCCTTCGCGAGCGCATAGCCGCCCATGCTTGCCATGCCGAGGGCCATGCTGGTCGCACACGCGAGGATCGTCTTCATGCGGATCTCCTGGAAGTTACTGGGATGCCCTACGAGACTCGCGCACAGCCAAATGGGTTAAGGTCGCCGCGTGGCGGTCAAGAATTACGTGCTGGATACCAACGTGCTGCTGCACGACGCGCGCGCGCTGTACGCGTTCGCGGACAACGCCGTCGTGATCCCGATCTACGTGATCGAGGAGATCGACACCTTCAAGAAGGACCAGTCCGAGCTCGGCCGCAACGCGCGCCAGGTCGCGCGCCTGCTCGACGAGCACCGCAGCGCGGGCGGTCTCTCGCATCCGCAGGCGCTCGGCAACGGCGGCACCGTGCGCGTCGCGCTGTCGAAGAACCCGCCGAAGAACCCGTCGTACGACTCGCGGTCGATGGACCAGCGCATCCTCGAGCTGGCGCTCGAGGTGCGCGACGCCGATCCGAAGATCCCGACGGTGATGGTCACCAAGGACGTCAACATGCGCGTCCGCGGCGACGCGCTCGGCCTGCAGACCGCCGATTACGAGCCCGAGCGGATCTCGATCGAGGAGCTCTACGCGGGCAACCGCGAGCTGCTCGTGCCGCCGGGCACGATCGACGAGTTCTTCTCGCACGGCTCGGTCGTCGTCGACGCGCCGGGCGTCCACGCGAACGAGTTCCTCACGCTCAAGGACGAGGCCGGCAAGAGCGCGCTGACGCGCTGGCACAAGGACGCCGGCAAGGCGATGCCGGTCAAGAAGCTCGACCGCTCCGGCGTGTGGGGCATCCGGCCGCGCAACCGCGAGCAGCACTTCGGGCTCGATCTGCTGCTCGACGACAGCATCAAGCTCGTCACGCTCGTCGGCAAGGCGGGTACCGGCAAGACGCTGCTCGCGATCGCCGCCGGCCTGCAGAAGGTGACCGAGGAGCAGGTGTTCTCGAAGCTGCTCGTGTCGCGTCCGATCTTCCCGCTCGGCCGCGACATCGGCTACCTGCCCGGCGACATCGAGGAGAAGCTGAACCCCTGGATGCAGCCGATCTACGACAACCTCGAGCTGCTCCTCGGCTTCTCCAAGGCCGAGAAGAAGGAAGGCCGCTCGCACCAGGAGCTGATCGACCTCGGCTACATCGAGATCGAGCCGCTCACCTACATCCGCGGCCGGTCGATCCCGAACCAGTTCATCATCGTGGACGAGGCGCAGAACCTCACGCCCCACGAGGTCAAGACGATCATCACCCGCGTCGGCGAGAACACGAAGATCATCCTCACCGGCGACCCCTACCAGATCGACAACCCGTACGTCGACGCCTCGAACAACGGCCTCACCACCGTCGTCGAGCGCTTCAAGGGC